>NZ_JBAPTY010000195.1:0-1929 GCF_049282395.1 Halobacillus sp.
TCTTTGCTTTCCGCCCATATTTTACCGTGATGGGCTTCGATCATTTCCCTGGCAATAGCGAGGCCAAGACCGGTGCCACCCATTTCTCTTGCTCGCGATTTATCTACCCGGTAAAACCGGTCAAAGATTTTATCTACTGTATCTGCAGGCATACCGATTCCTTCATCCGTTACACTCACGCGAAGCTGTTTCCTGGTAGAATACGCATCAAAACGGATCGTTCCGCCTTCTGGCGAGTATTTTACAGCGTTAGATATGACATTATCCAGCACTTGTGTCAATTTATCCTTGTCCATCCAAACGTACATATTTTTCTTAGGAAGGTTTCTTTCAAAGTCCATATTTTCATCTTTATTCATCTCAAATCGCTCAATAATCTGACTGAAGAAGCCGACAAATTCGACACGCTCTCTCATTAAGGTCGTTTCTTTATGGTCCATCTTCGTTAACTGCAGCAAATCATTGACTAAACGGATCATACGGTCGGTTTCATTCTGTGTAACATCTAAGAACCTCGGAGCAATATCAGGGTCCTGCCAGGCTCCATCGTTTAAGGCCTCAATGTAGCTACGCATAGTCGTAAGCGGTGTGCGCAGCTCATGGGAAACATTGGACACGAATTCCCTGCGTTCCTGATCTACCTTCTCCTGTTCCGTAACGTCACTAATTACCGAAATAAATCCGTCCATCTCTTCATTCTCATCTTCTACTACTGAAAAATTAGCCTTGATCAGCAGATGCTTATCTTCACTGCTGAGGTCAATAATCATCGATCCCGCTTCTTCGACTTCAGAAATATCATCCATCTGGTCGCCTAGATCGAAAACATCGATTAAAGACTGACCCTGGACTTCTTCAAACGTCTGGCCGATCAGCTTAGAGGCTGGCGCATTCATTAAAATAATCGCTCCTATGCGGTCTGTAGCAATGACACCGTCCGACATATTCGACAAAACGGAACTTAATTTTCGCCGCTCCCCTTCTGTTGTCGCCTGGGCTAACTTAAGTTTATCGTTCAGGTCGTTAAACGTGAGACCGAGCTGTCCAATTTCATCATTACCTTTTACATCGACCTTCTGGGAGAAATCGCCGGTAGCCATAATCTGAGCCTGCTTTTTCATTTCAGTTAAGGGCTTGGTAATGGTACGAGCCACCAGGATCCCAAGCAGGGCGGTGACCGTGATCGCAAGCAGGGTACCCTTGGCAAATATACTATTAATCGACTGCATTTGTTCATAGATGCCATTCATGCGAGCCTGATAGTGGAGTACCCCTACAATTTCCCCGGCTTCCGTTGTAATAGGTTTCTCTCCTACATACAAGTTTTCCCCATCCTGCCTTACAGTCCGCGGATCTGTCTCGCCCAGGATGAATACTTTAGTGATCCGGGCATCTGTCACTTTTTTACCGATATTGGCGCGATCATCACTGCCCCTGTCAAACGAGGCAATGATATTCGGCCCTGTCTTTTCAATCACTTGTAATTTCTTGATGTCAGATTCATTAAATTCGTTGATCAGTCCCTCTACTTCTGCCTGCAAAGAGGGATCACCCTCGCCTCGTTCTGCCTCAAAGGCATTTTGAAGACTATACGTGAGTGAATTTAAGCGTCCTTCAATAGAATTTGTAAAATTTTCCGTCAGATTATTTTCCAGCTTACCAACAAAATAGGCACCAATCACTTGGATGCCTAATAGAAGAAGCAGAATATAAACGAGAATTAACTTCAGTCTGACGGACTGAAAAAAACCTACTTTCTTCATAAAAACATTACTCCTGCTCTGGATTTCTTAAATAATAACCAACTCCGCGTCTGGTAACGATCCAAACAGGATTACTTGGGTTTTCTTCAATTTTCTCACGCAGTCGACGCACGGTGACGTCTACAGTTCTCACGTCTCCGTAATAGTCGTAGCCCCAGACGGTCTC
>NZ_JBAPTY010000196.1:0-2386 GCF_049282395.1 Halobacillus sp.
TGTTTACAGCCTTCATTATGTCTCTTGTGCTTACAGCTTGTAACACAAATGAAGGCGCTAGAGAACAACAGCGAAATAACTTTAATGAAGTAAGTTTTGGTCCTGAAGATCAAGGAATTCAGCAGAAGGGTCAAAATGCAGTGGATCCAGGTGCTGCACCAGGACAAAACAGATTTGATCCTAACATACATTTTGAAGGATTAAATCCAAATGGACCAAACGGAATGATGGATGCACCAAACATGGATAACGAAGAAAACAAAGCTGAACCTGACAGAGATCAGGGAAATGCAAAGGATGAACGTTTTGGGCAGGTCAATGGATCTCTTCAGGAAGAAGTAGTGAAATTAACCAATCAGGCGAGAGAGAAAAACGGTCTGAAGCCACTGAAAATCGATGGACAAGTAGCTAAAGTTGCTCAGAAAAAATCAGAGGATATGTCGGCCAATGACTACTTCTCTCATACATCTCCAACTTACGGAACGCCATTCGATATGCTGAAAGAATTCGGAGTGGATTATCGTACAGCGGCGGAAAATATCGCTGCCGGTCAAGAAACAGCTGATCAGGTTGTAAAAGGTTGGTTGAACAGTCCAGGACACCGTAGAAATATTATGAACAAGAATTTGACCCATATCGGAATTGGATATGACCAGGATGGAAATTACTGGACGCAAATGTTTATCGGAAAAAAATAATATAGCAAGACGTCACGGTTCGTCCGGCGTCCTGCTTTTTACATAACACGAGAAAGGACAGGGCATATGATTAAAAGAGTTATGATATTCATATTCATTATCTTCAGTTTGCTACCCCTGTCCAATGTCTATTCCAAACAAGATGAGCGGGTAGTAGCCATAGGTGATTCTATTCCGTTTGGATATAATTTGTCGAAAGATAACCACATGCCTCCTAGTAAAGCTTTTCCTAATCTTATTGGGAAAGAAACAGGTTTGGAAGTCACTAATCTCAGTGTGCCTGGTTTAACATCCGGGGAGCTCTTAAGGGCCGTTCATTCCAATGATATGTTCAGACAATCTATACAGGGAGCGGATTATGTCATTCTTTATATTGGGGGAAATGATCTTCTTAACTTAGTGAAAAAGAATAAAGGATTGGACGGTATTCGGATTAATGAAGCTGCTCCTGTGATCAGGGATCTGATATATAATGTATATTCCACAATCGTTTTGATTGATCAGCTAACAGATGGGCAGATTCTCGTGTATAACATTTACAATCCTTATCCTTCCGCGGGAGACCAGCTTAATACACCATTAGCTTACATTAACCAACAGTATGCTTCTTTAATTAAGCTTCTCAGTCATTTCACTTCAGTGAAGCTGTTGAATGCCAATTCAGCATTCAAAGGTCATCCGGATTACATCATTAAAGGAGATGTTCACCCTACTGAAAAAGGACAACGGGTTCTGGCTAAACTGGCCCTTCAGCAGATGAATAAATAAACTTCTACACGGACAGCCATATCCTCCTGTATACTAGTAAATAATTCAACAAGAGGAGGGTTTATATTGATCCGTTTCGGAATTATTGGAACGAACACCATTACGGAAAAGTTTTTGAAGGCCGGTGGCCAGCATGATCGCTTCGAAGTATCGGCCGTATACTCCAGGACCGAAGAGAGAGCAAGGGAGTTTGCTTCTCATCATGGCGCGAAACATTCGTACCATTCACTTGAAAGCTTTGCCTCAAGCACAGAAGTGGATGCCGTATACATAGCAAGCCCTAATTCTTTTCATGCAGAACAAGCCATTACCTGCATGAAACAAGGAAAACATGTACTTTGTGAGAAACCTATGGCTTCTAATCAGCAAGAGGTAGCTAATATGATTAAAGTTGCTCAGGAAGAAGGCGTAGTTTTGATGGAAGCGGTTAAATCTACACTTATGCCAGGATTTAAAACTCTGCAGGATCACTTGTCCAAAATCGGACGAGTCCGCCGCTATTTTGGTAATTTTGGTAAGTATTCCTCGCGTTATGATGCCTATAAAGAAGGAACAGTCTTAAATGCATTTAATCCACAGTTTTCGAATGGGTCCCATATGGACTTAGGAATTTATGGGGTTTATCCTATGGTCGTACTTTTTGGGGCTCCTCTGTCCATCAAGGCAAGTGGAGTCAAGCTTGCATCGGGCGTAGATGGCCAAGGAAGTATGATTGCCAGTTATGAAGGGCTGGAAGCGGTGATCACTCATTCGAAAATCACTAATACCTATGCACCTTCTGAAATTCAAGGGGAAAAAGGGGTAATAGTTATTCCAAACATCTCTGAACCTGAAGATCTTCTTATTCGATACAATGATGGCACAACAGAAACATTGCCGGGAAGAGCTGATAAAGATCCGATGTTTTATGAGATCGAAGA
>NZ_JBAPTY010000197.1:0-19425 GCF_049282395.1 Halobacillus sp.
CTCTACGAAGACCTCGCGTTTATTTTCCGGAAAAGGGTCTTTTTCATAAGCTAATAACTGTGCGAAAGACATTTTCAAAAAATGCTCCAGTAATAAATCCGCTACTCTTGTTTCCCGCGTATGCTTACCTAAAAAAACGGAAGCCCAGTGACGGGCTTCCTGAATCGTAGTAAAGTTTGAATTCATGTTATTCACCAATCTGCTCAAGCTTCTTCGTCTGCTCCTCAATAAGAAGAGCTTCAAGAATTTCGTCCATATTCCCTTGAAGAACTTGATCCAGCTTCTGTAAGGTTAAACCAATTCTATGGTCTGTAACACGCGTCTGTGGGAAGTTATACGTACGAATACGCTCTGAGCGGTCACCGGTGCCGACTGCAGATTTACGACTTTCATCGTATTCCGCTTGAGCTTCCTGCTGGAATTTATCATAGATACGAGCACGAAGAACCTTCATCGCTTTCTCTTTGTTCTTGATCTGAGATTTTTCATCCTGACAGGATACAACAATCCCGGTTGGCTCGTGGGTCAAACGGACAGCTGACATGGTCGTATTGACACTCTGCCCCCCTGGTCCACTTGAAGCAAACGTATCCACACGAATATCTTTATCGTGTACTTCAACCTCTACTTCTTCCGCTTCTGGCATAACCACAACAGTCGCCGTAGATGTATGAATTCGTCCGCCTGACTCTGTCTCAGGTACACGCTGGACACGATGAGCTCCGTTTTCAAACTTCATTTTGGAATAGGCACGCTCACCGTTCACAATAAAGATAATCTCTTTATACCCGCCTACATCGTTGGCATGGGCTTCAATCACTTCCGCTTTCCAGCCTTGCATTTCCGCATAGCGGGCATACATACGATATAGGTCGCCAGCGAATAAAGCAGCCTCATCGCCTCCGGCCGCACCGCGAATTTCCATAATAACGTTTTTATCATCATTAGGATCACTCGGAAGCATGAGGACTTTCAGACGTTCTTCTAATTCCTGTTTCTTCTGAGAGAGTTCATTAAGTTCTTCCTTCACCATTTCTTCCATATCATCATCAAGGTTATCATCAAGCATCGCTCTGGCATCGTCCCTTTGCTCGGTAACCTCTTTATATTCTCTATAAGCCTCTACGGTCTCCTGCAGACCGGATTGCTCTTTAGAGTATTCGCGAAGTTTATTCGTGTCAGAAATGACTTCAGGATCACTTAATAGCTCGTTTAATTTTTCATAACGATCTTCCAATGTTTGTAAGCGTTCGATCAATGGTATGCACCTCTTTCTCCATAACATTATAATTATATTATAGAGAACTCGCGGATACAACCTGAGCTCCTTCACTAATCTGAAGAACCTGGATGCTGGCTGCGAAAAATGCCTGGTCAGTCTTTAAAAAAAGAAAACGACCAGGCACATTCCTTATTTAATCTTTACATGAATATTGTAGCGAGGTACAGCTTTATATACGGCTTGCTTGATTTCAGATTTCCATTCTTCGATTTCTTCGTCCGACATTTTATCTTCATTCTTCATATCAACCGAAACCCAGACTTGACTCGCTTCCAGAATTACTCGTTTGACTTCAACACCTGGCACTTCATCGGCAGCTTCTTTAATAAGCTTTCGATCTTGTTTCAGCCCCCATGAGTCACCAACATATTTAATTAAACGAGGGTTTTGAGTATCCGTCGTTATCTTCTCATTCATACCCATATTTTCTACGTCGTCTCTGCTTGTCTGCCCTTGATACTTATCCACTTGAAGTCCGCACCCTGAGAGAAACAATACGGCAGCAAGAACGACTATCGTGTACCGAAACATGACAATCACCTCTTCTCTTTTACCGTTATTGTTCTCTCAGACCAACGGGTTTATGTATGGTTTACAAAGTAAAAAAAGGTGCCTCCCTTTTCGGGAATGCACCTTCCTTCCTACTTTCATTCTTTTATAGTCAGTTTATACTTACTTGGTATAATCGCTTCTTTAGCAATAAGCTGTTTATACTTCTCTGCTTCACCGTAGCTTTTGAACGTTATTTCTTTATTATCTTTTCTAAATTCAATGACTATATGATAATCATCTACACCAACAATGCGATAAGTCATTTCAAGACCCCTTTCTCTTGTCCATACACAAGAAACTCACATTATTTTACAATCCAAAAAGACAAAAGCCGAAAAGGCCACTTATAGTGGTCTTTTCGGCTTTTGTCTAGCTCTATTCTCTAGTCAAACTTTACCGGAAATACGATTTAAAATTGTAATTAAATTCTTATTATAGACGGAACTTATTTGAACCATCTCTAATTACTATTATAGTATAGAATCCACTTGAATAAAAGGGGTCTAAAGTCAGGCTAAATGGATTCTTTCCACTCTTTTTTTGTGGAGCGGGTTTGAAACCCCATAATTTTTTCACACATCTCTGCATATTTTAAACACATTTGATAGGTATCTTCCCTAAGAGAATCCTGTTCAAGTTTAAGGCAGTCTGCCGCACATGCCCGGCAGACTTCAGCACAGGACTTGCACATATCTTCCGCCATTCGGCTGTTATTCTGATGAACCTCTACAGCATAAGCATAAGCTTGACAGCAATTTTTTAACAAATCAGCTTTTTTTAATAATGGGCTGGAACCAGACGCAGGCATCGTTATTCCACCTTTCCTTTACAGGAATGTCACACCTTTTGTAAAAAAGAGCTTGTCCTTTTCTATTCTCAGCTTTCAGGCTTCACAATTAAAATAATGTGACTAAAGTCAGAGTCAAAATCCCAATCCACAAAGATGTCTTCTACTTTCAATTGTAATACTTTTTCTAAAGACAGTTGATGAAGCAGTCTCTTCTCAAGATGGCGTTTAGCCATTCTTAGTTGTTCACCAAATCCGGAACGAATCATTTCTTTTTCAATAGCCACTAGTATACCATTACGTTCCACTACTATCGTGCGGTCGTTGATTTTAAAAGAGTTAACCGATTCCGGTACTTTTTCCGCTTGCTTGGAGACTTTTTTTATTTCTTCCTGAAGAGCCGCTTTGTGCTGATAATCCTTCACGGATGGATCTAACTCTTCATCTGATTGAATAACTCCAATTATCATCCCAGTACGGTTTGTCAGCGACCAGTCGTAATAAAGGGAGTTCAATTCTATTCCAGCTGTGGCACGGAATGTCGCTTTAATATCAGGGATTAATTCCTGCATAAGTAAATCACGGGTTTCCTCTACTTTATCTTTATTGTTCTGACTAACAAGCAGTTTTTCCATCGGAGCCAGAAAATCCTTCAAGTAAATTGTTACATAAGGTTTTTGAATGGTAACGTAAACGGAAGCCGGTCCTTTTCCGAAGTTATCACGCAAAAGCTTCCCGATATAGCTGGATATTTCAGATTGCAATGAACGTTCCTCCATACATGTCATCCTTTTAAAAAGCTTTTTTATAGTCTTTAATCATTTTTCCACTAGCATTGTTATATTAAACGTTCCCCAATACATCCAAAATTATAAATAAGGCTAATTTAAGAATATTGACATTCTAATTGTTAAATGATTCTCGTAAGGAATCGAAAAAATATTGGAGGAATTAAGCGTCTTTTCCAGGTCGTACTTCCACAAACTGTACGTTTCCTAAGCGGCTATAGAGTTATCGAACAGAGCATCCTTTCGGAGAACTGCTTATGCTTGCACCCCTAACGCCAGACATAATCATCATACTGTGTTTAATTACAGGAGAGCCAATAATTAAAAAACCGGTTGTGTACATTCTACACAACCGGTTTTCCTGTTTCTATTTATTCTCTTTCAGCATAGGCCGCTTTCACCTGCTGCTGCCTGGGTTTATGAGGAACTTCATGGTGATGGCGGCAGCGCGGTTCGTAAGATTCAGATGCCCCAACCAAAATAATGGGATCATGGTAAGAAGCTGGTTTTCCATCTATTAAACGCTGTGTCCGGCTTGCCGGCGAACCACATATAGGACAAATTGCATTTAATTTAGTGATACTCTCACTAAGAGCCATCATCTCCGGCATCTTCCCAAAAGGCTCTCCCCGAAAATCTGTATCCAGTCCTGCCGTAATGACACGAATTCCCCGATCAGCCAGACATTCTGCTACTTCTACAATGTGTTCATCAAAAAACTGTACTTCATCAATCCCGACGATATCCACTTCATCACCCACATCACTCAGGATGTCCAGAGATTCTTTCATTGGGCGCGCCAAAACTGAAGTGCCGTTGTGAGACACGACTGCATCTTCTTTATAACGATCATCAACGGCCGGTTTATATACACGAACCGTTAAGTTGCCAAACGTTGCACGGCGTACCCGGCGAATTAATTCCTCCGATTTTCCACTGAACATACTTCCACAAATGACTTCTACCCATCCGCTTTGCTTCATTACATACACGTCCACTGTCGCTCCCTTCTTACACAATCAACACGTCTCCAAGGTTTCATAAAAAAGAGCCCTCCTGATTGACTCCGCCCCTGAACGAATGATCAATCGCTCACGGACCATCAAGGACAGCTCTATGTATAAAGATTATAGAGGACTCGAGCAACCAATCCTAACATAAACAAAACTATAAAGTAGCCGCTTTTCCGTTCCACAATATAGTTTCACTTATGTTAACCATCTTGTTTCGGTTCATTTCTGAAAATGGTTCTCTCTCGCTCTGTTTTCAGTCATTTTTGACAAAAAAACAGGCAAACCATAAAGACAATTTGCCTGTTCTTGTTCAAAATTATGCAGCATCCATCCATAAGGATAGACGCTCATTATTATGAAAGGTTATATTTTTTCTTGAAGCGATCCACACGGCCACCAGCTTTGTCAGCTTTCTGTTTGCCAGTGTAGAACGGATGAGACGCAGAACTAATCTCGATACGGATCAATGGATACGTGTTTCCATCTTCCCACTCGATCGTTTCTTCGGATGCTTGAGTAGATCCGGTTAGAAACTTGAAATTAGAACTTGTGTCTAGGAATACAACTTTACGGTATTCTGGATGAATTCCTGTTTTCATGTTCTTCCACTCCTTTTTGCCCTGATTCCTTTAGAAACAGAGTTATTGTAAGAGCCGTCGAAGGTTAGTTTAAACACCTTTTACTGAAACTCACATAGAAAGATTATAACAGGGTACACCCCCCATTGCAAGATAAGATCCTGCATGGTCTTTAGGTGAAAATAATTTAAGAGTACTAGGAACGTCTTCCTTGAGCTGATTTGCCTTGCATATCTTTATTCATCATTTCAAAAAATTCTTCGTTGTTCTTGGAACTTTTGAGTCGTTTCATGAATCGCTCTGAGAAATCAGGGGCATCCGACATCATTTTTCGTATGGCCCAAATTTTTTCTAAATGATCTTTTTTAAGAAGTAGTTCTTCTTTACGGGTGCCTGAACGAAGTAGATCAATCGCTGGAAAGATTCGACGCTCAGCCAGACTTCGATCCAGATGGAGCTCCATGTTGCCTGTTCCTTTAAATTCTTCATAGATGACATCATCCATACGAGATCCTGTATCCACTAAAGCAGTAGCCAATATAGTCATGCTGCCGCCTTCTTCAATATTTCTGGCCGCTCCAAAAAAGCGCTTCGGACGGTGAAAGGCAGCGGGATCTATTCCCCCGGAAAGCGTTCGTCCACTTGGAGGAATGACTAAGTTGTAGGCTCTAGCGAGTCTCGTAATACTATCCATTAAGATAATAACATCACGCTTATGCTCTACTAAGCGCATGGCACGTTCTAACACAAGCTCCGATACTTTAATATGGTTCTCTGGAACTTCATCAAAGGTAGAGCTGACCACATCTACATCGGAATGGACGGAGCGCTCAATATCGGTAACCTCTTCCGGACGCTCATCAACAAGTAAAATGATGAGTTTTGCATCAGGGTGGTTAGTGGTAATGCTGTTAGCCATTTGCTTAAGCAGCATTGTCTTACCAGCTTTTGGAGGTGCCACAATGAGTCCGCGCTGGCCATAACCCACCGGGGAAATAACATCCATCACACGTGTAGAAATTTTTTTAGACTCTGTCTCCAATTTCATATGACGATCCGGATACAGAGGTGTAAGAGCAGGGAAATGCACCCTCTCTTTTGCTGAATCAGGATCTTCTCCGTTAACGGCATCTACGTGCAGCAATCCATAGTAACGTTCATTTTCTTTTGGTGGACGTACCTTTCCCGATACTTTATCTCCGTTTCTTAAGTCAAATCGACGAATTTGGGAAGCGGAGATATAGATATCCTCAGCACTTGGAGAATAATTAATCGGGCGAAGAAAACCAAATCCTTCTGACGGAATGATCTCTAAAATTCCATCCATAAATAAAAAGCCATCTTTCTCGGCCTGCGCTTTCAATATAGCAAAGATTAATTCTCTTTTTGTCAGTTTTGCATAATAGGAGACTTTGTACTGTCGTGCTTTCGCATAAAGTCCCTTTAACGTCATCGTCTCTAAATTGGAGATGGTTAAATCTGCCACAAAATCACCACTTTTATTTTTATTTCTAATCGAATCTGAACGGGAAACTTTTCCACTGTAAGCTTATTAATGTGGAAAGAAAATTGACTTCTCTATTGAATGTCGGAATGAAAGTAAAAGGAGAAGTTAAGTGAAGTTAAATTCTGAAGCTTACGGAGGGATAAACAGTCCATTCTCTTCTATCTCTATCGAACAACCTATATTGTACTCTTGTCCTTCTGAGGATTCAATCGTAAATTTTGGGAACATGCTGAGAAGACGTGCGGAATCTTTTCGTAGAATAGGAGGAAGCCGGTAGCCCGGCTTCCAAATTTTAAAGATTTAGCTATGCTGCAGTTAATTTGCCTATCACAATTCTATTGTCAATAAAATTGCTACCGTAACTTTCACTTGTAGGACGCAGTTACTATCTTTATGTCTTTACATCTCTCAAGGTCTTCATCTTTAGATGGTATTAGCTTCCCTTGAATGTCTCCACCTAAACATTTAAAAGCAGCAGGCACCATCCCTTCCAGTGCCCAGCCTGGATCAATCCGATAATTTCGGTCTCGTTTGGTCAAAAGCCATATGAATTACCTCGGCGTCAGCACCGTGCAGGATCATTTAACTTTTGCTCATGTTCCTCGAATACCTAGGAATTCTGAAATTGTTCAATTTCTCGCTCTGACATTTCCTCATACCAGACGTTGGCACCGAGTTCAATCAACTTATTCGTAATGTTTTCATATCCTCGCTCAATATGATCGACACCTGTAATCTCCGTAATTCCTTCTGCCATCAGCCCTGCAATAACAAGAGCAGCACCAGCACGAAGATCTGAAGCCTTTACTTTTGCCCCTTGTAATTTGGAAGGTCCAGCGACGATAGCTGAGCCGCCTTCGACTTTTATAGCAGCATTCATACGTCGCAGTTCATCCACGTGTTTAAAACGTGCCTGGTAAATGGTATCCGTTACAATCCCTGTTCCTTCTGCTTTTGTAAGCAGAGAAGTGAGCGGCTGTTGTAAATCGGTAGGGAACCCTGGATATACAAGCGTTTTAATATCCACACTTCGCAGATGCTTCCCAGGACGTACATATAATTGTTCGTCATTTTCCTCTATCGTTACGCCCATTTCACGCAGCTTAGCGAGTAAGGATTCAAGGTGCTGAGGAATAACATTATCAATGATCATTTCATCCCCTTGAGCTGCAGCCATAATCGTATAAGTTCCGGCTTCAATCCGGTCAGGAATAATGGTATGCAAGCAACCTTTTAGTTCCTGCACTCCCTCAATCCGGATAACATCCGTTCCCGCTCCTTTAATTTTAGCCCCCATACTTGTGAGTAGTGTAGCTACATCAATGATTTCAGGCTCTTTTGCTGCATTTTCAATGACAGTCTTTCCTTTGGCTCTCACAGCAGCAAGCATAATGTTGATAGTAGCTCCTACACTTACAACATCTAAGTATATTCGCGCACCACGCAACTCTTTAGCCCGAAGATAAATAGCCCCTTGCTCGTTTGTCACTTCAGCTCCTAATGCCTCGAAGCCTTTAATATGCTGATCAATCGGCCTTGGTCCTAAATGACAACCACCCGGCAGTCCGATAACCGCCTTATTAAACCGTCCAAGCATCGCTCCCATGAAATAATAAGAGGCCCTCAGCCTTTTCACTTTTCCATTTGGAAGCGGCATGGAAACCATTTGGGAAGGATCGATGTGGATGGTTCGTCCATCTTTTTTCACCGAGCCTCCGATTTCTTCTAAAAGATCGGACAAGATCCCAACATCTGAAATGTCAGGAAGTCCTTCAATTGTGACTGGAGAATCAGCTAGAATAGCTGCCGGAAGCAAAGCAACGGCACTGTTTTTCGCACCGCTTACGCGGACTTGTCCACGCAAACGCGATCCACCTTCTACTAATAATTTATGCATGAGATACTCCTCGCTTTAAAGGTAAAAGTTGATGACCTTATTATGTGCAATTTTTACCATTTAACACGTTATTTTTGATTGTTCCAGTCATTAAGAAATTTTTCAATCCCTTGTTCCGTAAGTGGGTGCTGAACAATCTGCTCGAAAATCTTGTAAGGAACGGTCGCAATATGAGCTCCGTGGATAGCGGCTTCTGTTACATGGATTGGATGACGAACCGAAGCTGCAATGATTTCTGTATCAATTGCATGACGGTCGAATATTTCGGAGATCTGCGCAACCAGCTCCATCCCGTTTTGACCAATATCATCCAATCGGCCAAGGAAAGGAGAAACGTAAGAAGCTCCAGCACGAGCAGCCATCAATGCTTGGTTGGCAGAAAAAATAAGAGTGACATTTGTTTGGATATTCAATTCACTTAAGGTTTTAACGGCCTTCAGACCTTCAAGCGTCATAGGAACTTTCACGGTAATATTAGGAGCAATAGCCGCAAGCTCTTTACCTTCTTCAACCATAGACTCAGCATCTTCTGATACGACCTCTGCACTGACAGAGCCGTCTATTTCTCCCGTAATTTCCTTCAAGCGTTCGTGGAAAGAAACTCCTTCTTTCGCTACGAGACTCGGATTTGTCGTTACTCCAGATAATAACCCCAGGGATTTAGCCTCACGGATATGGTCAATGTTCGCTGTATCAATAAAGAATTTCATTTTGTAAATCCACCTTCCAAACATTTATTTAATGAAAATTGTCGAATGATTGCGTTTTCATTCATGTGGAAAAGGAAACCGCTACGATGTAACGGCTTCCTGTTCTTGAGTGATTATGCTTTTTGAGAGGAACCAAATTCACGCATTTTGCCGATTACTGTTTCTTTAATCGCGTCACGTCCTGGTCCTAGATATTTACGAGGGTCATACTGCTCAGGCTGTTCAGCTAATACTTGACGCACAGCTTTTCCTTGAGCCATTTGGCTTTCAGTATTTACGTTGATTTTTGCTGTTCCGAATGAGATCGCTTTTTTCACGTCAGCTGTTGGAATTCCAGTACCACCGTGAAGAACAAGCGGTTTGTCTACAAGACCCATGATTTCTTCCATGCGGTCAAAACCTAGGTTTGGTTCACCTTTATAAGGACCGTGCACAGAACCAAGAGCCGGAGCAAATACATCAACATTCGTTTCGTCCACTAGTTTTTTACACTCAGATGGAATCGCATAAGCTGCTTCTGCATCATCTACGATAATATCATCTTCCTGACCACCTACACGACCAAGCTCCGCTTCTACAGATACACCGTGAATGTGTGCTAATTCCACTACCTTTTTAGTTAGTGCTATGTTTTCTTCCAGTGGATCATGGGAAGCATCAATCATAACAGAAGTAAATCCTGCGTGGATCGCTTCGGCGCATTTTTCAAAGCTTGAACCATGATCAAGGTGAATTGCTACCGGTACAGTTGTACCATAAGATTTCATAAGCGCTTTAACCATGTCAACCACGACGTTAAAGCCGCCCATATATCGACCAGCGCCCTCAGAAACCCCAAGGATAACTGGAGATTGCTCTTCTTCAGCAGCCTGCAGGATTGCTTGAGCATATTCAAGATTGTTAAGGTTGAACTGTCCTACTCCGTAGCGTTCTTGCTTAGCTGTTTCTAGCATTTCTTTCATTGATACCAGTGGCATGAAAGATCCTCCTTTTGTAAATACGATCTATACTCTACACGTATATTTCCATATGAAATTATACCATGCAAGTTTACTCACAGTAATAGAATACCAATACCCTATCCCAGGTGCAACACTCTAAAAGCGGTATAACGCTTACATTTAAAAAATATTAGTTCAGCTACTATGTGTTAAGGTTCCAGATACCATTTCTTTCAATTTATGGATATCAAATGGCTTTAATATAATTTCCTGTACGAAAGGATATTCCATAGCTTTTTCAATGGATTCTCTAGACCGGCCTGTAATAATAAGAACCGGTGCTGTAAAACCGATTTCATCCAGATGAGACAGCACTTCACTTCCATTCATGATCGGCAGATTGTAATCCATAATCACAAGGTCGATGCTATGTTGTTCAGCTAGCTCACAAGCTTGTTTTCCTGTTTTAGCGCTTATCGTTTCATATCCCTCGTTTTTTAAGATTTCTTCAAGTAACAGCCTAATACCGGCCTGGTCATCTACGATTAGTATCTTGTTCGACATGGTTTATCCCTGCCTTTCGAATATTAGTAAATATACACCTTTTCTCCTAGTCCTCTTCTTTCTCTCTGCATGTTTAGTTCGATGATTGTAAGCGATTTTCCTGCGCACACACGTTCGAGGCACGAATTTCTCTTGTTTTGAGATGAAGAAAGTCGATTTTTGTAATTTAACACGACTTGAAATAAAAGGCTTTTATATCTTAATTTGCTTATTTTTATATGATCCTGTCATGTGTTTTAGTTATTCTTTCATTAGAGCTTATTAAAGAAACGGGCCGGATTGTGTAAGACTCGATTTCAAGATAATTCGAGTCCGTTACGTCGTATGGAGAAGGGCTGGTGGGGAATTAACTCGCTTTCCTATGGGAGAACGTTGAGCTTCCTCGCTCGTTTCACTCCCTGCGGGATCTCACCTGCTTCCTTCTCCCATTCTTACACTCAAGATAGATGTAGTCACTAGCCAGTGCCTAAACTGCATGGAGTGCCATCCAGCTCCAGCACCTAGCGGCTAGTGAGACTTCCCTCACTTCTGTACGATAAGGCAACACCGAATCGCTCCGCTCTTCGTGTTTTCTTTATCTCCGCCAGCTCAGTCCAGTCCATACGCCGCTGATCAAGGTGCTTCCGCTTTTACCCTGGGAGTCTCGCCATTTCCCCACCAGCCCAACTATATTAGGGATAACGGCCCCTTCGGAAAGAGAGGATTTTTTCTTCCTTAACCTGCCTGAAGTGCTTATATAACAGGCTATCCCGCAAAGTTCAGCTTGAATTAAATATGTATGCCCATGTGATTATTTTTCTTCAAGTGGAGGAAGGATAAAGCCGTTTCGAGTCTCAGATTCGGTCAGGTCCGTAGGGGGACGATGAAGACTCCTGCGGGATGAACATGATCGGTGAGATCCCGCAGGGCTGTTTAGCCCGAGGAAGCTCAGCACATGCACGCGGAAAGCGAAATCGTCCCCCGGAGGACCTTTCGCTCACCAATATCTCGAAACTGAGTCTTCAACAAACGGGAGCTTATCTGTAACAAGAAATATGAAGATTTAATAGAGCTTTATATAAGGTTCCATTACAATAACTATCTCATTAAAACTACCAATTACGCTTAGATAGCCTGCAAAAAAAGATGTTACAACAGTATTGTCGTAACATCTTTTTATTACATATTTACTATTTCTGATTCATAGCTGCGCCTACAAAGCCATAGAAAAGCTCTTGAGGGCGAGTAGGGCGAGACTTAAATTCCGGATGGAACTGGCTGGCCACAAACCAAGGGTGGTCCTCTACTTCAATAATTTCGATTAATCTTCCGTCAGGACTGGTTCCAGAGAAGTTGAACCCAGCCGCTTCCATCTGATCACGATAATGATTATTGAACTCAAAACGATGACGGTGGCGTTCATATATTACCTCTTCCCCATAAGCTTCCAAAGCCCTGGAACCTTCCTTAAGGCGGGATGGATAGATGCCCAGTCGAAGTGTGCCGCCAAGATCCGACACCTCTTTCTGCTCAGGAAGAAGGTCGATGATCGGGTGCGGAGTAGACGGGTTGATTTCAGCCGAATGTGCCCCTTTCAGTCCCAGTACATTGCGAGCGAATTCCACGGTTGCCAACTGCATACCCAGGCAGATGCCAAGGAAAGGTACACGATGCTCACGCGCATAGCGAATAGCTTCGATCTTTCCTTCAATTCCACGATCTCCAAATCCACCAGGAACGAGAATACCATCAGCATCCTGTAATTGCTCTTGCACATTTGAGCTTGTGATAAATTCTGAATTGACCCATTTCACTTCAACATCCGCATTAAAGCTATATCCTGCATGTTTCAGAGCCTCTACCACTGAAATATAAGCATCCGGAAGCTCTACATACTTCCCTACAAGGGCAATGGTCGCTTTCTCTTCAAGGTTCTTCACCTGATTAATAAGCTGATTCCATTCTGTCATATCAGCTGGCGGGCAATCCAGACCAAAGTGATCACAAGTAAGCTGGTCTAAGTTCTGAGCTTGAAGAGTAATAGGTACGTGGTACAACGTATCTGCATCTCCCGCTTCGATTACAGCGTTTTTGTTGATATCACAGAAGAGCGCAATTTTTTCTTTCATATCCTCAGAGATCTCCATCTCTGTACGTAAGACGATAACGTCCGGCTGAATCCCAAGAGAACGTAATTCTTTAACACTGTGCTGGGTTGGTTTTGTCTTCATTTCACCAGCCGCTTTCAAATAAGGAACCAGGGTGCAATGAATATACATGACGTGATCACGGCCAATATCACTCTTAATTTGACGAATGGCTTCCAGGAATGGCAGTGATTCAATATCACCAACGGTTCCTCCGATTTCTGTAATGACAACGTCCGCATTCGTTTCATGAGCGGCACGAAAAACACGTTCTTTTATTTCATTAGTGATGTGAGGGATGACCTGGACCGTTCCGCCCAGATAATCTCCCCGGCGTTCTTTCTTAATTACGTTTGAATACACTTTACCTGTGGTTACGTTACTGAATTTATTCAAATTAATATCGATGAAACGTTCATAGTGCCCTAAATCCAAGTCTGTTTCTGCACCATCATCCGTTACAAATACTTCTCCGTGCTGATAAGGACTCATCGTCCCTGGGTCCACGTTGATGTAGGGATCGAATTTCTGAATCGTTACTTTAAGCCCCCGATTTTTTAATAATCTTCCCAATGACGCAGCTGTAATCCCTTTCCCTAAGGAAGATACCACACCGCCAGTTACAAATATATATTTCGTCTCTTTCGCCACTACGATCCCTCTTTCTCTATTAGTCATTATTAGTTATTCACTATAAATAAAAATTTGATGAATGGATTCAATTACCCATCCCTCGTTAATCGCACATAAAAAACAAAAAACGCTCCCCACACTTGGGGAGCGTTCGATTATTTCGTGTCAGAAATTAAAGAGCCCAAATAAGATTGTACTTATATCGGTTTTGAAAGTCAACCGCCGTTTTTATTTATCGTCGTCCTCATCTTCATCGCCTACGAAGCTCACGTCGTCTTCTACGATTTCTTCTTCCTCTTCATCCAAGTCGTCCTCTTCATAATCTCCATCATAATCATCGTCATCATCGAGATCTAGATCTTCATCGGTAAGTTCCACATCTTCTTCCACGTCATCTTCTTCGTTATTATCATACTCAGATACACCCAGTTCATCTTCCAGAAGCTTGGAAGGCTTTTTCTTTTTCTTCTTACGTTTCTGGGGAAGATTAGCAATTTCTTCTTCCATTTGCTCTACCGGATACCATTTTTTCAGTCCCCATCTATTTGTACCAATGGTCATAAATCCGCCATCAATATTCATGTCAGTATAAAACTGTGCAATATACTGTTCCCGCTCGGCTTCTGTAAAACCTTTCAATTTGGCAATACGGTGGAAGATTTCATTAAAGTCGATCGCTTCTCTTTCCTCTTCCAAAATGATCGTTGCAAGTTCAATCATTGATGTTTCATTAATCTGATCTTTGCTCAGTTCTTTTACGCTCACGATCCAGCACTCCTTTATATTCACAAAATAGGATAAGTGACCTCATAGGCATACGAATCACATTTAA
This sequence comes from Halobacillus sp., assembly GCF_049282395.1. NCBI lineage: Bacteria > Bacillati > Bacillota > Bacilli > Caryophanales > Bacillaceae > Halobacillus > Halobacillus sp. Next base: position 14,211 of record NZ_JBAPTY010000197.1, read on the forward strand.
TCATACCACCCATTATATGATTAGGTCTTTTAAAAATCAAATAGATTATCGCAGGGTTCTCCTACCCTTTTGTATTCCTTTCTAACCAAGCATGTATGATTATAAACATCTACCTAAAACTATTTAGACAGGATATTTGGTGTTCGCCTCAAAATATTTTAAAATAAAGCTATGTTAAAACGTTCTTATATGATTTTTCATAAGAGAGTTATTCAATTTTGGCTTCGTTATCTGGAATTCTTAATTACATCACACCAACCTTCAGGAGTCAAAGCAATACGAAAAACCAGCACGGAGAGTTAGCAGATCATAGAGACATAGAACTATCAAAGGAGAGATTAACGTGAAAACCCATCCTTTCAACTGGTTTGCCACCATCATAGCCATCATAGCTGTTTCGATCTGGCTACTTACCAGCTATGGTAAAATTCACTCTACACACTTAACAGAAGCTACTATCTCAGAGAAGGTCCATGATGATAGTGGATACTACATTCAAGTGGATGGAAAGAAACTCCATGTAAAAGACACAAGCACCTGGATGCTTCTTGAAGCTGGTGAGCATTATGAAGTCACTTATGAATGGTACGGGATGAAAAAGCCATACGTTACAGATATTAATCAGGCCCATGATGAGGACCAAATCGGGGGCGGCCACTAGCCCCATTTAAACGCCCTGCCTCTTTAGTAGAGGCAGGGCGTTGTTCATTCACATATTCCTTCGGTACTGCCCACCTACTTCGTAAAGGGCATGCGTAATCTGACCAAGACTTGCCACACGGACGGTTTCCATCAATTCTTCAAAAATGTTTCCTCCACCGCTAGCTGTTTCTTTCAAACGGTTGAGTGCTTCTTCCGTTTCAGTTTGATTTGATTCTTGGAATTTACGGAGCTCCTGAATCTGATGCTCCTTTTCTTCTTTAGATGCACGGGCTAATTCCATGGAATCAATCTGATCTTCAGAAGGAGGATTAGGGTTGAGATACGTGTTCACCCCTACAATTGGCAGCTCCCCTGAATGTTTTTTACCTTCATAATAAAGGGATTCTTCCTGAATTTTACCTCGCTGGTACTGGCGCTCCATTGCACCCAGCACTCCCCCACGGTCGTTGATCCGTTCGAATTCCTGTAGAACCGCTTCTTCTACCAAATCTGTAAGTTCACGGATAATATAGGATCCCTGCAGTGAATTTTCATTTTTCGTTAAACCAAACTCCTTGCTGATAATCATTTGAATTGCCATAGCCCGTCGGACAGATTCCTCTGTCGGCGTAGTGATGGCCTCATCATAGGAATTGGTATGAAGCGAGTTACAATTGTCCTGGATGGCAATTAATGCCTGCAGGGTAGTCCGTATATCATTAAAATCAATTTCCTGTGCGTGAAGGGAGCGGCCAGACGTTTGAATATGATATTTAAGCTTTTGGCTGCGCTCGTTGGCTCCATACTTATCGCGCATAACAATCGCCCATATCCTGCGAGCGACCCGTCCGAGAACGGTATATTCCGGATCCAGTCCATTTGAGAAAAAGAAGGAAAGATTAGGCGCGAATTTGTTGATGTCCATCCCGCGGCTCAAATAATATTCGACATAGGTAAAACCGTTTGCGAGCGTGAATGCGAGCTGCGTAATGGGGTTCGCTCCTGCTTCCGCAATATGATATCCGGATATGGAGACAGAATAATAGTTCCGTACTTGATGATCAATAAAATACTGCTGAATATCTCCCATCATACGGAGTGCAAATTCTGTAGAAAAAATACATGTATTCTGACCTTGATCTTCTTTGAGAATATCGGCCTGCACAGTGCCTCGAACCACATTAATCGTCCGGGCTTTGACCTCTTCCGCTTCTTCACGATTAGGTTCACGTCCATGCTCTTCTCTGAATTTATCAAGCTGCTGATCAATGGCTGTATTGAAAAACATCGCTAAAATGATGGGAGCAGGTCCGTTAATGGTCATGGAAACCGAGGTGGTTGGATCGATTAAATCAAACCCATCATACAGCTTTTTCATATCTTCAAGTGTACAAATATTTACGCCGCTTTCCCCGACTTTACCGTAAATATCTGGCCGTTCATCCGGGTCTTCACCGTACAGGGTGACCGAATCAAAAGCTGTACTCAAACGCTTAGCTTCGTCTCCCTCAGATAAATAATGGAAACGACGATTGGTACGTTCCGGTGTGCCTTCTCCGGCAAACTGGCGTTTAGGATCTTCTCCTTTTCGTTTGAACGGGAACACTCCGGCTGTAAATGGAAAAGCGCCAGGAACATTTTCCCTGAGCAGCCAGCTGACGCGGTCGCCCCAATCCGAATATTTAGGCAGAGCGACTTTAGGAACTTTCAAACCGGTCAAGCTTTCAGTCGTAAGATCCATGGTAATTTCCTTGTCTCTCACTTTGAAGGTGTAGGTATCCCCGCTGTAGCGCTTATGCAGATCATCCCAGTCGTCCAATTTTTCTTTCGCTTCGCGGTCTATTGTTCGTTCATAATCTTCAATAAGCCGCTCGATACTTGCTTTTGCGGCTTCGTCCTCAAGCTGTTCAAGCGTGCCCTTCAATTGATAAAGTTTGCGGGCTTTTTCAGCCTGTGTTTTTGTATTTTTGTGATAATCACGGACAGCGAGTGAAAGATCTCGTAAGTATTGTTTTCGATCATTAGGAATAATTACGTTCTGCTTCTCTACTTTGCTTACGCGCTCAAAAGAGGTGTCGTCCTGCCAGGAGAATTTTTCGTTCAACTGATCGACAATAGCTGCAAAAAGTGTGTTGGTACCAGGATCATTAAATTGGCTCGCAATCGTTCCGTAAACAGGAAACTGGGTTTCGTCTTCATGGAACAGCATGTGGCTCCTCTGATATTGTTTTTTAACCTGATTCATAGCATCTTCAGAACCCTTTTGTTCAAACTTGTTGATAACGATAAAATCAGCAAAATCAATCATATCAATTTTCTCCAGTTGAGACGGCGCCCCAAATTCGGAAGTCATGACATACATTGATAAATCGGTGATATCGGTGATCGCGGCATCCCCCTGGCCGATCCCGCTCGTTTCTACAATGATCATGTCCATGCCGGCAGCCTTCAGAACATGGATAGACTCTTCCACGGCAGTAGAAAGTTCCGAGCGTGCTTCCCGCGTAGCAAGTGATCTCATATAAACCCTTGGGTTAAAAATTGCATTCATACGAATACGGTCGCCCAGCAGAGCGCCGCCTGTTTTCTTTTTCGTGGGGTCCACAGAAAGGATAGCTATCTTTTTATCAGGAATTTCGTTTATAAAGCGACGAATTAATTCATCGGTAAGAGAGCTTTTTCCTGCTCCTCCTGTGCCTGTGATTCCAAGGACAGGGATCGTCTTTTCCAGGGTATTTTCAACGGCAGTTTCAAAAGCGGCTACTGCTTCCCGCTCTTCTTTCGGAGTATTTTCTACATACGTAATAAACCGGGCGATCGCCTGGTGATTTCCCTCTGTCAGTTCTTCAATTCCTTTTTCTACGTTAAGCGGTGGAATAAAATCACATTCTTCAATCATCTGATTAATCATTCCCTGCAGACCTAACGTGCGTCCATCTTCCGGGGAGAATACTCGAGCGACTCCGTAGTCATGAAGCTCTTTAATTTCCCTCGGAATGATTACGCCTCCGCCTCCGCCGTAAACACGTATGTGGCCAGCTCCTTTTTGGTTTAGCAGATCAACCATATATTTAAAGTATTCCACATGCCCGCCTTGATAAGAAGAAATAGCAATTCCCTGCACATCTTCCTGCACAGCCGCATTCACCACATCTTCGACAGAGCGGTTATGGCCGAGGTGAATCACTTCTGCTCCTGTAGATTGCAAAATACGCCTCATAATATTAATGGAAGCATCGTGTCCATCAAACAAGCTGGATGCTGTCACAAAACGGACGGGGTTTTTCGGCTGATAAACCGTTGGTTGTTCCATATCCGAGTTCCTCCTTTAGTTAGGATCGTTCTTTTTCCTTGGTGTCCAGACCTTGAAGAAGCAATTGGATTTGCCCATCTGTATAAGATTCCAGCGTAAAAGAACGCTGCAGAATCCAACGCCTGAACCCCCACATTTGTCCTTGAACAAATATATTATTAGCAATCAGCTTAACTTCCTCTTTTGAGTGATGTTCAGGTAAGCTGTTCAAAATCACCTGCTCAAGCATGGCTACCATATCTCGTTCTTTCTGAAGAACATATTCCTGTGCCTCTCGTGAGAGTGATTTAACTTCCTGATACATCACAAGAACTTCATCCTGCATATCGTCCATAAGCTGAAAATAGGACTGTATGGCATGAATTAAACTCTTTATACTCGTCTGGGTGGGATCAATAGAAGCTTCCATACGTTCCTTTACACGCTGGTAAATAGAATCACAGACCAGAAAGAGCACGTCTTCCTTTTTACGGATATATTCATATAGGGTACCAATACTGAATCCTGAGGCTTTAGCGATCTCACGAGTGGTTGTTTTGTGGAACCCTTTTTCAATAAATAGGGTAACCGCTCCTTTAATCATCTGATTTCTTCGTTTCATAACCAGGACTTCATCTTTTATAGAAGAGGGAACTTGGTTTTCAGCCATCGTCATTCTCCTTTACTCATCCATTCTTGAAACCAGGAGTGTGCCAGCTGGTATGGATCTGCCTCCACGTCGTTCAATGACTTGAGCTTAGCAGAATCCTTTTCGATGGCATCTCTCACTTCGCGCCACACTTCCTCACGAATCAATTCATAGACTTCAAGCGTCAATTGCTGCTTCCTCCGTTTGAACCCTTGGCTTGTTTCATAAAGATAGTCCTGGTGCTCTTTCATACGATTAAATAATTCAGCCATTCCCTGGTTCTCTGTGGAAATTGTCTGTACAATAGGCGGGACCCACCCTTTAGGCTGAGCAATCATCATATACTCCTCAAGGGTCGTCTTCAGCTTTTCTACTCCTGGTAGATCAGCTTTATTAATAACGAACAGGTCAGCTATTTCCATAATGCCAGCTTTAAAGATTTGGAGCACATCCCCGCTGTTAGGAGTTAAAACGAGTCCTGTCGTATCCACAACTTTCATAATATCAAGTTCAGACTGACCGACCCCCACCGTTTCAACGAGAACTATATCAAACCCGTACGCATCACAGATCCGGATCGCGTCCTTGGTGGCGCGCGCAAGCCCTCCCAGACTCCCTCTTGTCGCCATACT
>NZ_JBAPTY010000198.1:0-17237 GCF_049282395.1 Halobacillus sp.
TGGAATTACCCCGAAAGACACGAACAGCATAAGCCGAGCATCAAAAGGACGGTGGTCTTGCCGTCCGTTGATGAACGGCTTATGTCTCGAGTGTCTGGGTGATGGAACAAGACGAGTTATTTCCCCAACAGCCCTCCACCACATAGAGTAACGGACCCGATCTATCTCGAAACTGAGTCTTACAAACGGGAGCTTATCTTTAGTAAATCAATTCTTAGGTTAAAATGAGGCAACGCTTAAGGGCAAGAAACAGCACGTCTTGAGGGTGAGCTAAATTTCAATAAACAGATTGACAATTTTCTTCACTTCTTTTATGATAATAGAACTAATATGCTTCATCACTTAAAAGCGTTCAAGTAAAAAATAATCCGTATCATGAATTCCGGAGTAAAAGACTGAAGGACAGCACTCAGAGACTGAATGACAGGTGGAAATTCAGGTCTTCCTTTCTTTGAATTACAGAATTCTTTACCAGTGATACACCAGACGAGTGGGTAAGTATGCCTTACCAACGAGGGTGGTACCGCGGAGCCAAGGCTTCGTCCCTGTGATTTTGGGGATGAAGTCTTTTTATTTTGTACTAACATCAACGTTTGGTTAATTCTTAATAAACAAGTTATCATTCAGACCTTTCTCATCCCCTGGCAGGAAAACCACCTTTCGCCTATAGAAACGGGAGAATATTCGATAACTAACACTGAGAATGAACAGATCTTATCTATTCGAGGAGGAATTACTATGCTTCATCTACAGCCTAAAAAACTGCCAGGAGTGGTAGAATCAAGTTTAATCCTATTATTAGTCATTGGAATCATCAGCTATTTTATCATTGAAATTCAGACCGTTCCGCATATCCCTATTCTAATTGGAATTCTTCTTATGGTTACGTACGGAATGCTGAAGAAAGTAGGTTTTCAGGATTTACAGCATGGAATGGTCCAGGGTGCCCAAACCGGAATGGGGGCTGTTCTGTTATTTTTCTTAATTGGGATACTAATTGCAAGCTGGATGGCCAGCGGCACGATTCCCGTATTGATGGATACAGCCTTTTACTTAGCGGGCGGACCATGGTTTTTGGCCATTGCTTTTGCTGTTACAGCTATTGTCGGAGTTGCTCTTGGCAGTTCGTTTACAACAGCGGCTACCGTCGGGGTCGCTTTTATCGGCGCCGCCCAGACAATGGACCTCCCCTTGGCCATGACTGCTGGTGCGGTTGTTTCAGGTGCCTTTTTCGGTGACAAAATGTCACCCTTGTCTGATACGACCAACCTCGCCTCTACCGTAGTGAAAGTGGATTTATTTGATCATATTAAAAACATGAGCTGGACCACAATTCCTGCCTTTATCCTTTCAGCTCTTGCATTTATCGTTCTCTCTCCTGGCCAGCAGGTCTCGCCGGAACAATTAGCCGGTTTTCAAAGTGGTTTAACGGAAGCCGGGGTGATTCACTGGAGTTCCTGGATTCCCTTGTTGATCCTTGTAGTCATGGCTGTTTCAAAGCGTCCAGCCTTTATTTCCCTTGCGGTAAGCAGTTTAGCTGCTATTCTGTTAGCGGGTTTCAGAGGAGTAATGGAATGGTCTGCACTCTGGAGCACGTGGTTTAACGGATATACAGCGGAGACCAGCAATGATGCCGTGAATAATTTGCTAACTCGCGGAGGCATGAACGACATGCTTTTTACAATTGCACTCGTCATTCTGGCTCTTGCTCTAGGTGGACTGTTTTTTAAAACTGGAGTCATTCCTTCAATATTAGCTCGTGTTCAATCCGGGTTAAAATCCGTTCGTTCTGCTACACTTTCCACCGCCTTAACGGCGATCGGCATTAATTTAGCGATCGGGGAACAGTACCTTTCCATTTTGCTTACAGGAGAAGCTTATCAGGATATTTACGAAAAAGCCGGCTTAGCGCGTAAAAATTTATCCAGGACCCTGGAAGATGCAGGAACGGTGATTAATCCGTTGGTACCATGGAGCGTTTGCGGTGTATTTTTATCCGACGTACTTGGCGTTCCTGTCCTTGATTACCTTCCATTCGCTTTTTTCTGTCTGCTTTGTCCAGTGCTGACCATTATTTTTGGTTTCACCGGCAAAACACTGACCACGCAAACCGCAGAAAAGCAAAAAGCGACGAGCTAATTTTACAACTTGGTGTATAGAACCTTTGTCTCCAACCAAACTATAAAAAAAGAGGTGGAGACGTGGATAAATACGGACATCAAGATGAAATGGATAATGGGTGGCATATGGAACAGGCAGTTGCGGAACAAACACTTCCAGACGTCGCCTTCTATAGAACTTTAATTGTTAATGTGATTTTTATCGGAGCAGAGAATGCAAGGGAATGGGTCCTTGTTGACTGTGGCATAGGGCATTATGCTAAACGTATAATAGAAGCCGCCCAAAAACGCTACGGCTCCAGACCCCCGCAGGCCATTATATTGACGCACGGTCACTTTGATCATGTAGGCTCAGCCAAAAAATTAGCCGACCACTGGAACGTCCCGATCTACATTCATCCGAAAGAAATGGAATATGTAACTGGAAAGCGCGATTACCCTGTAGGGGACGCTACGGTTGGCGGAGGCTTATTTTCAATTTTATCTCCGTTCTTTCCAACTGATCCCGTAGACTTGAGCCAGTATATTTATCCTCTTCCCGAAGACGGTTCTATCCCCTTCTTACAAGGGTGGCGCACCATTCATACACCAGGACATACCCCGGGACATGTTGCTTTATTTCGAGAAGAGGATCGAACACTTATCTCCGGTGACGCTATTATTACGGTCAAGCAGGAATCTAGCATGGCGGTTTTCATCCAGCACCAGCACGTGCATGGACCTCCTGCTTATTTCACTCATAATTGGGAAGAAGCTGAAAAATCCGTTAAAAAACTTGCCGCTCTCCAGCCGCGAGTAGCTATTACAGGGCACGGAATGCCTATGGAAGGCGAAATTTTAGCCGATCAGCTGGATCACCTGGCTGAAAACTTTAAAGAACTTGCCATTCCCAAGCATAAAAATAAGCTTCACTAATGAGTAAGGCAGCCCAGCCCTGGGCTGCCTTACTTTTCGCTTAAAACAGAGGTTAACTTTTTCAATCCTTCCAGCAACCTTGGACTAGGTCGGCAAAATAAGGATTCCTCAAGCACATGTATACGATTTTCTTGAACTGCCTTCATTTCAGACCAGCCCGGACGTTTCCTTACCAGATCAGGATTCATTTTCTCTTCCTTGACCCCGACCCATACCATACAAACGTGATCCGGATTCTTCTGTTTTACATTTTCCCAGTCAGTCTGAACGCTTGCTTCTGGCTCTGTATCAAAGATGTTCCGTGCTCCGGCCAGTTCACTAATCTCAGTTAACCAGTTGGCTTTACCGGGAGTAAAAATGGGCTTGGGCCACCATTCCCAGTACAGTGAAGGTTGATCGGCACGGGTGAGCGCTTCCTGCCTGAACGCATCAATCTCGTTTAAAAACGCGTCTGCTTTTTCTTCCCCGAGTTCTTTCATCCCGAGCTTTTCTCCAACTACCTTTAAATCTTCTGCGATCTCTTTCAAACTGTTTGGATCCAAAATGATATAAGGGAGACCTCTCTCTTTTAAACCTTCTATATTCTTCTCCATCCCTGGAACAGACAGGGAAGCAAGTACCAGGTCCGGCTTCAGCTGCTCGACGGCATCCATATCTATGGAGAGATCAGGACCAAGTTTTGGAAGATCCTTTACCTCCTCAGGATAATCAGAATAATTGTCGACACCAACCAACAGAGCCGTTTGACCGAGATAGGCTACAAGTTCAGTGTTACTGGGACATATCGACACAATCCTCACAATTCCACCTCTTTTTTCAGAATCCTCTGATGTTTCATTTTCTTTTATTATAGCTTATATTTATAGTAATGAAAAAAGGAAGAAAGGGATGATCCCGATGACTGCCACACTACTCGATACTTCCAAAGGAATTGTTGAATATACATATAAAGGAACCGGTCCTGCCGTGCTTCTCTTAAAAGGAGGCCATTCCACCAGAGAGACTGATTTGTCCCACAGCAGCCTTATTTATGAGGGCTTCTCTCTTCTGACCGTCTCTCGTCCCGGCTACGACTACACTGAGGTTTCGACCGGGAAAAGTCCTGAGATTTTCGCCGAAACCATTATCGAAATCCTCGATCATTTAAACATTCAGACAGTTAAAGTTATTGCTATTTCGGCAGCTGGTCCTACAGGTATTGCTTTAGCAGCCAACCATCCGTCAAGGGTATCTAAATTAATAATGGAAGCTGCTCTTACTTCACCATGGGAAGAGGCTGTGAAGCAAAAGGCCAGAGTTCTATTTGGTCCTGCCGAACGGATGGTGTGGGGAAGCTTGAAAACCATGCTTAAATTCTTCCCGGACCTTATTATGAAACAGCTGATCTCAGAATTGACTACAGAAGACCCTGAAGAATACTTAGAACGCCTGTCTCCTAATGATCGCAGGTTTATTTATGACATGCTTGCTACCTCTCAGTCAGGAAAGGGATTCAGCCTTGATATTGACCATTCCGTCACCACGGATATATCCAAGATCCATGTTCCTGTACTGGGGATGTATTCCCAGAAAGATAAAAGTGTCCCTTATACCCATGCTCTTCTTTTAAAGTCCAGGGCCCCTGATTGTGAAATCTTTGAAGTAGATGCAGACAGTCATTTGATCTGGATTGGTAAAAACGCCCAGCAGGTTTGGAACAAGCGTCTCGAGTTTCTGTCACGATAAACTAAACTGAGGAGGATCATCGTGGATGATTTAAAAATTAAACAAATGCTGGACCGCTTCCTGTTTTTTTATGATAAAGCCTCCCTTGAAAATGCTGACCCTGAGCGTCGTTATGAATTATGGAAGGAACATTACGGATTTACTTTTGTCCCTCCCGGCTATGAAAAAGACCAATTTGAAAGAGAAATGCTGAACTATGCTTGGGATAAATACTCTCTCGTCTATGATAGGATCAAGTACTTTGAAATGGATGAAGTGAACTTACAGGAATTAGTCACTCCCGTTAAACAAGCTCTACAATATGATGAGCCTATTTCACTGACACTTTTGTTTTTCGTAGGAACCTTTGAAACAGAACCATTCATTTTAGAGCAAGACCATGAATATACCATTTGTTTTCCTATCGAAACAGAATGGAATGATTTCAAGCTGCTCCAGGAAATTGTCCGCGTCGTCCATTGCTGCAAATCTGGACTCGCGCCAAGCCAGACTCGCACCCTTGCGCAATTAATCTTTCAGGAAGGCATTGCCTTGCATACAGCTCGCCAGCTAATGAATAAACAGGCAAATATAAAAACAGAACTCCTGTGGAGCCGTGAGAAATGCAGCAGGGAGCCAAATCGTATTATGATTAATATCATTCCTCATTTAAGTCGGACAGACTATGAAGCCCTTTTTTCCTTTACAAAAGGAACAGGCGCGTCTGGATATGAAAAAGAAGCGAACTTTACGGGCTGGATCGTCGTCAAGCATCTCCTGGATAATGGGCGGGCGGTTGGAGATTTAGCTTCCGTGCCTAAAGAAGATGTGGATACATTCGTGGAGCGATCCCTTTTTTCCTTACTGAATCACGCCTATATTATTCAGCCTCAGGAGTAACCGGGATGTCATTAGAAATTTTTTTCCTGAAAAGCTTTCTTTCTTATTGGGCATCTGCTATACTAGGATTAATTATTGTTGTTCGATCAGATTCATGCAAGAGAAGATGTTTCAAAGATGTCGTCTTGATTGAACTTGAAGGGCAAGAATAGTAATACAATGTGGAATATTTCCACACAGGAGGTTTTTGTACATGGTTGAAGGTACAGTAAAATGGTTTAATGCAGAAAAAGGTTTTGGATTTATCGAAGTAGAAGGCCAAGACGACGTCTTCGTTCACTTCTCTGCTATTCAAGAAGAAGGTTTCAAATCTCTAGAAGAAGGTCAAGTTGTAACTTTCGAAATCGAAGAAGGACAACGCGGACCACAAGCTTCTAACGTTCGTAAATAAATACCTAAAAAAAGACTCCCTTAACAGGGAGTCTTTTTATTATGTTTAAATTCCATAAGGGGCGGAGGGGAACGGCGAAGACTCCTGCGGGATGAACATGATCGGTGAGATCCCGGTGAGGAAGCTCACCCATGCCCGCGGAAAGCGAGTCGTTCCCTGGAGCCCCCTTTCTCCACTCAAAATCTCGAAATCAAGTCTTCCACAGTCCAGCCCTACAAAGCCTATGTTTACTTATAAGAATATCTTCATCTTGTGCCCTAATCGAACATACCCTTGTCGTACAGGACTCTAATTAAAAAAGGCAGGAGCTGATTACCAGCTCCTGCCTGAAATTATTTATTCTTCTTCCTGCTGAGTTAGAATCACGGGGCCTTCTTTTGTGATAGCTACCGTATGTTCATACTGTGCAGATAATGACCCGTCTACTGTACGGGCGGTCCAGTTATTATCATCCATCTTAGTGCTCCAGCCGCCGATGTTAATCATCGGTTCAATCGTAATGACCATTCCCTCTTTCAAACGGGCACCTTTTCCAGCATTACCGAAATGCGGAATATAAGGATCTTCATGAATGCCTTCGCCGATCCCGTGACCTGTAAAGTCGCGGACGACAGAGTAGCCTTCCCCTTCCGCATAGGATTGAATCGCATGACCAATATCACCGATCCGATTCCCAGGTATAGCCTGCTCAATACCTTTATATAGAGATGTTTTTGTTACATCCATCAGCTTACTTGCTTCTTCACTAACGTTTCCTACCGCATGCGTCCAGGCAGAGTCAGCGAGCGCCCCGTTGAGATTCACCACCATATCCACGGTAACGATATCTCCTTCAGCGAGTTTCTCATGACGAGGGAAGCCGTGACATACTTCATCATTAATTGAGGCACAAGTATTAAACTCATAACCCTGATACCCTTTTTGTTCACCGGTCGCTCCATGTTTGGTTAAATAACGTTCCACAAAATTTTCAATCTCCATTGTGGTCACACCCGGCTTGATAAATGTTCTTAATTCTTTATGAACGTTGGCCAGCAGCTTACCGGCTTCCTGCATTAATTCAATTTCTCGTTTACTTTTACGTTTAATCATACACCCATTCCTTCCTTATCTCTCTAACGTTTAACTAAGCATCCTATAGTATAATATCGAAAAAATTCCCGTTCGACCACCCCTGGGACTTACTCAATTGCTTTTATCGTTTTAGCAGGGTTTCCTCCTATAAAAACATTTGAAGGAATGTCTTTGGTTACGACCGCTCCAGCGCCAACAATGACATTATCCCCGATGGTCACGCCAGGATTGATAACGGCATTTCCTCCAATCCATACGTCATCGCCTATCGTAATGGGTTTTCCCGCTTCCAATCCGCTCGCTCTTGTTGCACGGTCCATTGGATGAGTAGCGGTGTAAAGCTGCACACTCGGACCAATGAGCACCCTTTTTCCGATTCGAATAGGACAGACATCCAAAAAAACGCAATTGAAATTGGCGAAAAACCCTTCCCCTACGTGAATATTGTATCCGTAATCGCAAAAGAAGGGAGGCTCGAGCCCATATTCTCCTTCCAGAGTACCAAATAGGTCTTCTATCAATTGCTTTCGGTAATGCATTTCTGCATCTTTCGTTTGATTGAGAGAATAAACAATCTGCCTGGCTCTTGCCCTTTCGTGAACTAATTCCTCGTCCCAGGATTTATATAGTTCGCCGGCCAGCATTTTTTCCTTTTCTGTCATACATTCACCTTCTTATTATATGTTGAACAACTTCCTTTACTTTACCACAATTTTTAACTAGACTTGGAACAACCGAAGGAGGGATCTGCCATGCAGGTGAGAGAACTAAATGGAAAAGATGCAGAAGACTATTATGAACTGCGGTTAGAAGCATTATTAACAAACCCGGATGCTTTTATTACTACATATGAACAGGAAAAACAAAGACCCGATCCTCTTGTTAAAACAGCGGAAAGGCTGGACAGCCATTCCTCCCGTACTTTTGGATTGTTTGAAGACGGCACCCTATGCGGGACGGCTACCCTAGTTAAAGAAACCCATCCTAAGTTTTCTCACAAAGGAAGTATTGTTGCTATGTATGTAAGTCCAGGCTGCCGACGAAAAGGCGGAGCTGCCCTCCTCTTACAGGAAGTTATTAATTTTTCGAAGGCAATCGAGTTAGAAGTGCTCCACTTAAATGTAGTTACGGACAATACTCCTGCGAAAAAGCTCTATGAGAAAGTTGGATTTCAATCATACGGTGTAGAGCGAAAAGCTATTAAAATAGCCGATCGCTACCTGGACGAAGAACTGATGGAACTATTCTTAACAGAGTGAAACTTATTGTCCATCCATATCGTACTTAAAAAGCAGATTATTTAGTAAAGGGTGGACCGCATGATTGAATTAAAGAGCATTTCGAAAAGCTTCACCGGCAAGCAGGCTGTGAAAAATCTGAATTTGACAATACCTGACGGGAAAATCTTCGGCTTCCTCGGTCCGAACGGTGCTGGAAAATCGACTACTATTAAGATGATGACGGGGATCCTGCCTATTGATGAGGGCTCTATTACGATCAATGGTGTGGATATTACCGATTACCCAATGGAGGCAAAGCATCTTTTTGGGTACGTACCTGACCGCTCAGATATCTTCCTCCGTTTGAAAGGGATTGAATACTTAAATTTCATTGCAGACGTATTTCAAGTGTCAAAAGAAGAGCGGAAAGAAAAAATCGAATACCTTACCAGGAGCTTTGGTATTTACGAAGCGCTTGATGACCATATCCAGACGTACTCCCATGGAATGCGGCAAAAAATTGTTGTAAGCGGCGTACTTCTCCATGATCCGGATGTATGGATTTTAGATGAGCCCTTGTCCGGCCTGGACCCTAAGTCTTCTCATACTTTAAAAGAAATGATGAGAGAACACGCTGAAAGAGGTAAAATCGTCTTTTTCTCCACGCACGTGCTGGAAGTAGTCGAGCAATTATGTGATGAAGTAGCGATTATCAACCATGGACACGTACAATTTCAAGGAAACATGACAGAAATGAAGCAGCAGTTTCAAGATGATGATAATTTGGAACGCCTCTTCCTGGAGCTAACAGAAAATGAGTAATGCATGGAAATTAATGAAAATTATGGTGAAAATGCAGCTCTCCTGGGCAGGTAAAAGCAGTTCGGAAAAAGTCGGCTATGTGATTATGGCCCTTGCGCTAATTCCCTTTGGTGCCTTAATCTTATTCTCCTTGGACAGTTTAATCGGAAACCTTTACAATTCCCTGGCACCCACTGGAAACGAAAGCGTAATTCTCGCTTTATTTTTTATTCTTATGTTTGTTATTTTTCTTGTGACCAGCATTGGAACGGTTTTAAGCTCCTTTTACTTTGCGGAGGACGTAGAATCATTTATTGCTCTCCCCTTACATCCTTATCAGATTGTACTTGGCAAATCTGCCGTACCTTTTTTGTCGCTGTACGGTTTGAATGCTTTAATTTTACTGCCGGTTCTGTTGTTTTACGGATTACACAGTAGTGCAGGGCTGCTTTATTATTTGTTCGCTATTTTTCTATGGGCGGTTACACCAGTGGTTCCATTTGTACTGCTTTCGATTGTGCTTATGTTTCTCATGCGTTTTGCCAACATTTCCAAGAATAAAGACCGGACAAAAATTATTGTCGGCATGTTCGGCTTTATATTTGCCATTGGAATTAATGTGGTTATCCGGTTGGACAGCGGAGGAGACGGTAGTGGTGCCGCTGATTTAATCAGGGAGCAGAATGGATTGCTTGAACTGATTACCGGTTTCTTTCCAACCGCTTATTTTAGTTCGATCGCCCTGACTCAGCCAGCTTCTCTGACAGGAGTTCTCTATCTACTGCTGATGCTGGGATTATCGATAGGTTTTGCCATTTTATTTCTAACCGTCGGCCAGAAGGTTTATTTCAAAGGCGTGCTTGGATTATCGGGAGGAACACGGGGCCGCTTTGATGAGAAAAAGATACATAAGACGATTAAACAAAAACCGATTATTTACAGTCTATGGCTGAAAGAGATGAGAATCATTTTCCGCACCCCTGCCTTCTTCACCCAAATCGTGGTGCAGAGTCTCTTTTTCCCAGTCTTTCTGCTTGTCATCTTATTTATGGAATCGAACACTTCCGTAGCAAGTCTTGGTTCATTACTCACCCAATTAGAAGGAAAGAAACTGGTGCTCGGGCTGTTTGGTTTTACTTTGCTGGCTGTCGGGATGACCCCTGCCTCGTTTTCCTCGATTTCAAGAGATGGAAAAAGCTGGTTCAATCATCTTCATCTGCCAATAGCACCGCAAACAGTTCTTAGGAGTAAAATTGTAACAGCTTTTACGTTAAATCTTCTCACCATTGCTATTCTAAGCTTCGCGGCCTTATTTCTAGTGCAGGTTTCCTTTAAGATCTGGATCATTTGGCTGCTTCTTGCGCTAGTTACCAATTGGGTTACCAGTATAGGAGGGCTCATCATTGATCTTTATAGTCCTAAGCTTGACTGGACCGATGAGCGCGAAGTCTTTAAAGGACGTTTTATTGGACTCGCCATGCTGGCAATCGAAGCAACGGTATTCGGTACCCTTATTTTAATCCTTTGGAATGTGAATGCGATCAGTGGAATCTGGGTAACAGCGGGTGTTCTGCTTACATTTCTGATTATTCTGATTGTCGCCTTGCATGCGGGTTTAAAACGACTTAGTGATAAGCGGTATTATTCTATCCATTGAACAATCTTAAAAAGACTTCGACCTGCATATCAGGTCGAAGTCTTTTTAATACCAAAAGGTTAGTTGCCAAAGAAATAATCAAAAACGTTACCTTCTTCAGCGGCCTCTTTATTGTAAAATTCAGAGTAACCGCAATTCTTACAATAGACCAATGTAAATTGATGATTTTGCACATCTAATATATTGGACAGACCTGAGCCTGTCATGGATACATGATTTTCTTCGGCATCTGTACTGCCGCATTTAATACAACCTCGTTCGCTCATAGACACACTCCTGTTTTTAATAATATTTCCTCTATTTATTCATATATGCGGATATGAGGTTTTATTTAGCATAGAAATTATCTAGTTATTTTACAATCATAACCGGACATTTGGCTCTCTTCGCTACTTTGTGACTGACACTCCCGAGCACCATTTCCTGTAAAGTGTTTAAACCACGACTTCCAATTATCACAATATCAAAAGCTTCATCGTTAGCAAATTTGACAATTTCAGGTCCTGGTTCCCCATGTTTTAATGCTACCTGATAGGACAGCCCTTTGCTTTCCAACATCTGCTCAATTGGATTCAGGCGCTCGTGTCGGCGACGTTCGATCATTCCTTTGTCGCCTTCTGATAGTACATCAGATTTTGATTGTTCACCGTCTACCACATAGATGATCGTGATTTCACCATCTCCTTGCAGACGGGCTAGTTCGGCTGCACGTTCAGCTGTTCGGACGGAATGTCCAGATCCGTCTGCAGCTAATAGTATTTTCTTATACATAGAATCCCCCTGTTTTCATTACATCTGCGGTTATTTTAACATGTATGACTAATTCCATGAAAACCTAACACAAATGTTTCATGATAATAAGCTATTTTCACAAGCACTTTATTAAACAATCGGACCGCATTGTTGAAGACTCAGTTTCTATAATCTGGATCCGCTGCCAAAAAATTAATAAGGGTGGCTGCGGAAAACAACTCGCTTTCCTGCGTCGTGCAGGGCCGGAAAGCGAAATCGTTCCCCGAAGGACCTTCCGCTCAAGAAATATCTTGAAATCAAGTCTTCAACCAACGAGAGCTTTTATTAAAAAAACATCCGTGTAGTATAGTCTGAGGATTTTTTGTAATAAATTTACGCTTTATGATTTTAGGGTCTATATAAGAGTATATAAAAGAATATAAACGTATGTGTCGAATTTATGCGCTTACATGGAGTTATGAAATTCATTTAATAGATGATATACTCTGTTCGTTCTTGCCGGATATTAGCACTGTTACGGACAGTGCGCTTGTAAAAATCAATAGAAAGAGGTGCGCAATTGAACACACAAACAATTAAAGAACAATGGTTTGGAAACGTAAAAAACGATACGCTTTCAGGCATGGTTGTCGCAATGGCACTCATCCCTGAAGCGATCGCTTTCTCTATCATCGCTGGAGTCGACCCCATGGTAGGACTGTACGCTTCCTTCTGTATCGCTGTCGTTATTGCCTTTATGGGCGGCCGTCCTGGAATGATTTCAGCGGCCACAGGTGCCATGGCTTTGCTCATGGTTACCCTCGTCAAAGATCATGGTCTGGAGTATCTACTTGCAGCTACAATTTTGACCGGAATTCTGCAGTTTGTCTTAGGTGCCTTAAGGGTTGGACAATTCATGAAGTTCATACCACGCTCCGTCATGATTGGTTTCGTTAATGCCCTTGCTATTTTGATCTTCACCTCTCAGCTGACCCACTTTGAGGGGGCCAACTGGGCCATGTACGCGATGGTAGCTGGTTCGTTAGCCATCATTTATATTCTTCCGAAGTTTACAAAGGCTGTACCATCACCACTCGTAGCCATTATCGTCATGACAGTAATAGCTATTACTACAGGAACCGGATTGAAGACAGTCGGAGATATGGGCGAGTTATCTAGTACTCTGCCAATCTTTCTACTGCCTGACATTCCGTTGACTTTTGAAACATTGGAAATTATTTTCCCAATCTCCCTTGCTTTAGCTTTTGTCGGCTTGCTTGAGTCATTATTAACTGCTCAAATCGTAGATGATATGACCGATACCGTCAGTGACAAAAACAAAGAAGCACGCGGTCAGGGTACAGCTAATGTAGTAGCTGGATTGTTTGGAGGTATGGCCGGATGTGCTATGATTGGCCAATCAGTCATAAACGTTTCTTCTGGAGGACGTGGACGTTTGTCCACACTTGTCGCAGGAGTATTCATGATGCTCTTAATTATCGTATTCAATGATTTACTGGTTCAGATCCCGATGGCGGTGCTGGTAGGTGTCATGATCATGGTCTCCATTGGAACCTTTGACTGGAGCTCTCTTACTCGATTCCACAAGGTGCCAGTTACAGATACAGTGGTTATGGTGATCACCGTAGGAACTGTTGTTAAAACACATGACTTGTCTAAAGGTGTATTGGCAGGTGTTATTTTAAGCGCCATCTTCTTTGTGGCTAAGATCTCTAAAATACACGTAGAAGAAGCGTATGAAGAGAGCACGAAGAAGCTAGTCTATCAAGTAAGTGGACAAGTCTTCTTCGCTTCCATTGACAATCTTATGAAGCACTTTGACTTTAATGCGGACGCTAAAGAAGTTGTCATTGATTTCTCAGATTCTCATATTTGGGATGATTCAGCCGTGGCTGCTATTGATAAACTGGTCCTGAAGTTCAGGGAAAACGATAAAGATGTCCAGATTGTCGGCTTGAATAAAGACAGTTCACAGTTAGTCAAACGGCTTGCCGTTCACAATAAACCTAATGCTTCTGTGTCCAACCATTAATAAAAAAGTGATTCCCTCACATGGGAATCACTTTTTTATTATGGAAAAGAGCCGTGTTTTGCAGCCCATTCATCTTTAAGCATGCTGTACACACATGAGTCCCGCCAGCTTCCTTTTACAAGAATATCCTGACGCAAAACTCCTTCTCTGACCATTCCTATTTTCTCAAGGACATAAAGAGAACCCACATTGTCTGGATTGCAGGTGGCTGATACTCGGTGAAGATTACACGCTTCAAAACTATGCTTCAATATGAGAAGAGCAGCTTCAGTCGCGTAACCTTTGCCCCAGTGTTCCGGGTGTATAATAAAACCGATCTCCCCCACACCGTCCCAATCGATAATGTTCATTTCAATGTTTCCAACAATTCTTCCGGTTTCATTTATTACAATAGCAAATACAAAACGGCTGCGATGACGAAGCTCCCGATCACGAATCGCCTGTTGAACGAAAAAAATAGAATCCTGCTCGCTATTTGGGCCCCAAGGCTGGAATTTACATGCCTCCTTATTCGAAGCGTATGAGTGCAAAGCTTCCCAATCTTCAGGAACAATTTCTCTTAGATGCAATCGATCCCCTTTTTCAAGAATCTCCATACGAGTCACACTCCATTATATGATAGATGTGGTATGAATTTTCACTTCCAATGATGATAAGCCTCCATCCATGCTTCAGGAGATTCTTTTACCATATACGTTTTCACTCCCTTAATGGTGTGTAAATACAATAGTCCATAACTGTCCGAAAATGGTTTATAAGAGACATCAAAGATATCTTTCAGCCGATACGTTTCCGTCGGAGTAATCACTTCGGATTCATAAAGGTCTAATGTTGATTGTTCCTCTGTGTACACTTGTTGATTGTCCTTAATGACCCGGGTCTGCCACACGATCGGCTGCGAATAAAACAAAATAATCTTCCTTTCTTAGATCCATGCTTATTTCATTATACCCGATTCTTCCGTATTCGTATCATCTTGTCTAGTTTTGTCAATTAATGGAGAATGAAAAATGTGAATGGCTTTCCTTATACGCTCTTTTATATTAGGATGGTAAAGGTGATTTTGCACAACCTAATCCTAATTGGAGGAACCATTATGAGTGATCGCAATAAAGGAATTCTATTACTGCTTATATCTGCATTCGGGTTTTCTATGATGGCCGCATTAGTGAAGTTATCAGGAGATGTGCCAACCGTACAAAAGACACTGTTTCGGAATCTCGTCTCAGCCGTCATCGCTTTTGGATTTGTGATGTATAATAAAGAGCGTTTGTTCGGAAAAAAAGAAAACCAAAAGCTTCTTCTATCCCGTTCGGCCCTGGGTACCATTGGAATGGTCCTATTTTTTTACGCCATAGATAATCTAGTCCTTTCCGATGCGGATATGCTGAATAAACTGAGCCCGTTTCTGCTTATTATATTTTCGGCTATCTTTCTGAAGGAAAGAGCACGGCTATATCAAATCGTATCTATTATTATTGCTTTTATCGGTACTCTTTTTATTATTAAGCCTGCCTTTTCCGTAGAGTTCATTCCCTATCTTGCCGGCGTGTTCTCAGCCGTTTTTGCAGCAGGTGCCTACACATTGCTGCGTGTACTCGGGGATAAAGAGAAATTTTATACCATTGTCTTTTACTTCTCATTTTTTACAACGGTTTCTCTTCTCCCTTTTACAATAGCCTTTTACGAACCCATGTCGTTAAAACAATGGATTTATCTTCTTTCTGCAGGCGGATTCGCTACTCTAGGGCAGTTTGGCTTAACTATAGCTTACAAATTTGCTCCCGCAAGAGAAATTTCAATCTTTTTCTATTCCACAGTGGTTTATTCTGCCCTGATCAGTATCTTCCTATTTGGACAGGTGCCTGATTGGCTCAGTATTCTCGGCTATGTAACGATCTTCGGAGCATCCTTTTATATGTTCCTTAAAAATAATCAAAATGCTAAAGCGCAGCATTCCAAAGCGTAAACGCAAGACCTTCCTTTTATACAGACGAGGAAGGTCTTTTTATATAGTGTTTCTTAACCCCAACTCCAACACTTGGATAAATAAGGATTAATGAATCCACAATCGTGGTATTTTTTACTAATAGCTATCTATATAGATCTGCACAAGTCAGAATCGCTCAACATTATTTATGAGAAGTCGAAATTTCACTTTGAATAATTATATCTCTGGTCTATGCTAAGGATAAGCAGCAGCAGTTTGGAGGGATCCCTATATGCATACCACACCATATATAGTATTATTGTTCATTGGTTATCTTATTTTCACAATAGATAAGAAAAAAGAAGATCTACCCGTGCCCCCTATTCTGACTTTGATAGGGATTGCTCTTTTCTTTATTCCCTACTTTTCTTCTATAGAGGTTACTGAAAACTTAATTTACCATATATTTTTGCCTGGTCTTTTGTTCACTTCTGCTTATCGCTTTCCTCCCTCTTCTCTTAAAGAGAATGGAGGTATTATCGGTTTCTTTGCAACGATTGGCCTTATACTTACAGTTATTCTGCTAGGTTCCATCATTTTTATCATGAGCACACCGTTTGTATCCATGTCGTTTGCAGGGGCGATCTTAATTGCCGCGATGCTCACACCTACTGACCCAGTATCTGTGGCCTCCATTTTAAAGCAGTCCTCCGGAGACGAAATGATGGCAGACGTGGTGGAAGGAGAGTCCTTAATCAATGACGGCACCAGCATTGTCATCTTCTCTGTTGTATCAGGAATTTTCCTTAATAAGGAGCCCTTTTCTTTCAGCTTCTTTCTAGGAGAGTTCCTACTTGTCTCACTTGGTGGCATTTTCATTGGATTAATATTCGGCTGGCTGTTCAGTAAAGCTATTCATTTTACCCATCATAAAGAATATCAGGTGATGCTCAGCATTGTAGCAGCTTATGGCACCTTCAACTTTGCTGAATTCTTGGATTTATCCGGGGTATTAGCCACGGTATTCGCTGGGATCATGCTTTCCTTTGAGTTTGGCCGGACAATTAAGGAAGATCACTTCCGTGAATCGCTAGATAATTTCTGGGGCATTGTAGAGATCTCTATTCTTTCTTTATTATTTTTACTGATTGGTATTGTATCTGCGGACCATCTGTCCTTTAATTACTGGTGGCTGGCTGTTTTGATTTTCCTTGCCTCCATTATTGTGCGCTTTATCATCATAGCTGGAACGACGCAATTCTTTCCGAAATGGCGGAAGAAAATCGGCTGGCGGAAGTCCTTTCTTCTTAGCTGGTCGGGTTTAAAAGGAACCATGTCTGTTTTTCTTATTTTAAGCCTTTCCACTCAGGGAGGGGACAGAACTGATCTCTTACTTTCATTAACATTTGCAGCCGTGCTGCTCTCTCTAATTATTCAAAGCATCGGTATTTATCCACTATCAAAGCGGTTGCTAAAATAAAAAGTCTTTCTAATGAATGGTAAATATAGTTTTCATAAAAGACTTATTAAACAAACGGGCCGGATTATGGAAGACTCAGTTTCGAGATATCTTTGGTCCGTTACTCTATATAGAACAGGGATGGCTGCGGAAGCAACTCGCTTTCCTGCGGGGGAACTGGCAAGCCTCCTCGCTCGTTTCACTCTCTGTGGGGTCTCGCCTAGCTCCTTCTCCCGCGGGAGTCTCGTCGTTTCCTTCGCCACCCTATGATTGAAGAGTGG
>NZ_JBAPTY010000199.1:0-3456 GCF_049282395.1 Halobacillus sp.
GGGAATGGTTTTAATAATAGGGCCAAACGTTACGATCAATGACTCTTCGGTGATTTCGTGGTAAGAACGGACGAGTGCCCATAGTAGAGGGATGGAGACGACGACCATGATGATAAGACTGACCCACCCTTCGACAAAGTCTTCTGTAAATAGTCCAATCATGCCAAGAGGTATTAAAGCTAAAACTAACAGTATAAGAATGGGATTCTTTTTTACGGGGAATTTCATATATATCACCTCTGTTAAGAGTATAGCACTTCAAACAGCTGTACATAAGTGAGAGATGAAGGAGGAAGTCGATGATTGTCAATGAACAGGAACACCATTTTTTAATGATTGAACAACATGAACACGCTAAGATTTCTGGTCAGATCGTAAGAAACTGGAAGAAAGATTTTTTGCTTCGTTCAAAACTAAGAGAAGAAGCGGACTGGGCGGTTTCCCAGCATGATCGTGCGTGGATTCCTCTGGATAAAGATCCAATATGGAATGAAGAAAAAAATAGACCTTACTCGTTTATAGATTATCCCCTCACTGAGAAACTTGAGGCTTATCAGCGAGGGATCGAGGAGGCTGCTGATCAGTCTCTGTATGCGGGGATGCTCTGCAGCATGCATTATCAATCTTTTTTTTCTGAGGATAGTGAGGATCCTGAGATTCGTTCATTTTTAGAGGATGAAAAGGATAGACAGAAAAACCTTTATCAAGCAATGAAGAGGGATATTCCTAAGGATATCTACCAACTCCATTTCCAGAGGCTGCAGTTTTGTGATGATCTTTCTCTGTATATCTGCATGCAGGAGTCTGGTATTTCTAAGGACGAAGAAGTGTCCTGGTTTAAAAATGGATTCAGGCAGTCATTCGATTTTGCACCCGGCGGCATCATGCCGCATTGGGTAGACGAAAAACAGGTATCTTTACGGCCTTTTCCTCTCGAGTATTCATTTGAAGTCCAGATTCCTTACCGGATGGTTTCAAAGGAGGATATTGAGAAGAAAGGATTAAAAGAAGCTTACCATCAGACAGAAATCAACCATAGAGTGGTTGTTTTTGTTCCTTCTGATTAAAGTAAGCTTTTAAATTCCGCTTTCAGACAGCCTAAGACATCTCTGGATCCCTGTCTGGGGCGGAAATTATTATTGATTTTTTTCTACATTAAATTGACTGCTTAAGAGCAGCCAGTTTTGAGGAAAGGACAATCCCAGTTTCCAATAGCTGATTCCTCTTAATCCTCGATTTTTAATAAGGTCGAACTTTTGTTGAATTGACCTTGCATCTTCAAACCATACTTCATGCTCACTTCCAGACGCATCTGTATAAGTGAAAAAGGGAGCTTGTTCTTCCTTATCATAAGATATATTCACATTATTTTCCCGGGCAATCTGGATAGCTCTTTGCGGGCTTACGGCTTTGGCAAACTCTCCCCCTGGTTCATAAGGCAGGGTCCAATCATAGCCATATAGGTTCTGGCCTAACAGAATTTTATCAGCAGGCATTTCGGTCAAAGCGTAATCTACGACTTCTGTAACAGGTCCGATAGGTGATACCGCCCGAGGAGGTCCCCCACTGTAGCCCCATTCATAAGTCATTAGCACAACAAAATCCACAATTTCCCCATGTGCTTTGTAATCATGTGCTTCGTACCACAGACCTTCTTGATCGGCACTCGTTTTAGGAGCAAGGGCTGTAGATATAAGAAGTCCCTCGGCAGATAGACGTTCTTTGGCTTTTCTTAGAAATTGGTTGTAATTTTCTTTCAATTCCGGTGGCAGAAATTCCATATCAAAATGAACGTCCCGAAATCCGATTTCACGGGTTGTCTGGATAATATTATCGAGCAAAGTATTTTGCAGATCTTCATTAGTTAAAATCGTCCGGCCTAATTCTGCACTGAATCCATCTTCAGCTAGATTTGTGACGACCATCATTAAAGAAGCGTCATTGTTATCAGCAATGGCTTTAAAATTATCCAGAGGAGGAGCTTTTAGGGAACCATCAGGTTGAATTTCATAACTGAATGGTGCTAAATAGGAAAGTAAAGGTGCCCGGTTTTCTGCAGAAGACTGTAAAGTATCCGACACTTCTCCACCGAAAGGTTCAATATAAGCATTCGCTGAGGTGTTAACAGGCGGTTGTTCCGGGATGTATAAACGGAATCCTGGCTGGAGAGTCTGAGTGACTTGAAGGTTGTTCACTCGTGCTAGCTCTTCAGCTGTTGTGCCAAACCGCCTGGCAATGGAATATAAACTGTCGCCGGGCTGGACAAAATAAAACTGACCAACAATCGGGACTACGATGGCCTGCCCTACAACCAGATCACCCGGGGTTTCCAGTTCGTTTGCATCAATGATAGCATTTGGCGTACTATCATAGAGGTTAGCTATCGAAAATACAGACTCCCCTGATTGGACCACGTGGATCTGCATTTAAATCACTCCTTTCTCATCTTTATTAATGTATGAGAAGGAAAAGGGGAATAACACTTACATTTTCAGAAGGAGATCTCTATGAATAACGATGAACACTATATGCAATTAGCTATAAAAGAAGCTAAAAAAGCGGAAGCTGAGGGAGAGGTCCCGATTGGAGCTGTGATCGTTCATAATGATGAAGTGATCGCCCGTGGTTATAATCAGAGAGAGAGTTCTCAGTTAGCTTCTTCCCACGCAGAATTCATTGCAATTGAGCGCGCAAACGGAGTCATCGGCAGCTGGCGGCTGGAAGATTGTACCCTCTACGTAACACTTGAACCTTGTCCGATGTGTACAGGGGCAATTTTGCAGTCGCGGATACCAAGAGTAGTTTATGGAGCTAAAGACCCCAAGGCCGGATGTGCAGGAACTTTGATGAACTTGCTAGAGGATGATCGCTTTAATCATCGAGCTGAAGTGGTTCCCGGCTTAATGGAGGATATGTGCGGACAATTGCTTACTGATTTCTTTCGGAGAATTCGTTCTCAGAAAAAGAATAAATCCAGTTTATAATTATTTTTAAAAAAGGATTGCATTATTCGTAATGCCTCGATATAATAGTAATGTCGTGCTAAGCGGGGAGGTAGCGGTGCCCTATACTCGCAATCCGCTATAGCGAGGCCGAATTCCCACCCGAGGTGGCAAGGTCTCAAGGCCTGCCTCATGTGAGTGGTGTTGACATTCAGGTCCTGCGCAATGAGAACCAGTGAACCCTGTCAGGTCCGGAAGGAAGCAGCAGTAAGCTGACCATCTCGTGTGCCGCGGGAGTGCCTGGATAGAGCCACAACCATGAGTAACGCTTGGGGCCTCGCCATCGAAGGTGGGTGCACGGCATTACATAAAGAATTACACAAAAAAGCTGTTATGATACTTTATCATAACAGCTTTTTTTATAAGCTCGGTTAAACGTGGTTATGTTTTTGGTAAGGGGCTTATTAAACTAAAGGGCCGGATTGTTGAAGACTCAGTTTCGAGATATCTTAGG
>NZ_JBAPTY010000200.1:0-25411 GCF_049282395.1 Halobacillus sp.
GGGATGTTCGACTAAGACCGCCACGTCCTGTGGCAACGTCGAACGACCCTGCGTCGTGCAGGGCCGGAAAGCGAAATCGTCCCCCTCCGGACCTAACTCTCATAAAAGTCTCGAAGCTGAGTCTTCAAGTATCGGGAGCTTTACCTTAAAATCAAAAGAAATTTAACAAAGCCTATAAATAAGGGATCATCCCCAAGACCCTTACGTAGAGTAAAATTCTCTTGAAACTTTTCCGAAAAATGAACGTAATACCCCTTACAATTGATCCAAGATGAAGGAGACATATATGAATAAAATAAGAATTGGCGTCGGTTTAATCGGAAACCTTATCGTATGTTTTTGGGGCGTTAACCGTTTACTTACAGGTGACCCCGTTTTAAATCATTCTATATTTTCTTACTTGTTTGCGATCGGCGGTTTTATTAGCTTTATTGCTTTAATTATGGAGTTGAGAAAAAAAGAACGTGCAAATAATGAGAATCCTTCAAACAATCCTTAGATCCCTATTGATCTAAGGGTTTTTTCTTCCCAACTAAAATATTGCTGATAAGCATAGACAGGCTAAGAACTGTCATACATATAATCAAAGGAGGAAGAGCTATGAAAGTCTGGAAAATCATTGCCTGCTGTTTGGTTATTTTATTATTGAGCAGTTTTCACTTATTCGGCTTAATGCGTTTATATCCTTTATACATTACCTCCCCGCTTCTCTTTATTTCAATCTATCTGTGCATCTCCTTCATTTATCACAGAAAAACATTTAAAGGATTTCATTAGAAAACCCGCGTGCCAGTAAGGATCACGCGGGTCTTTTATATGCTTACTTTTTAAGCAGTTCTTCCATTTCATTCAGCTTTTCTTCAAATACATCAAGGGCGGACAAAATCGGATCTTTAGAAGTCATGTCCACACCTGCCTGTTTCAGCACTTCAATCGGATAGTCGCTGCTTCCTGCTTTAAGGAAACTCTTATATCGTTCAACTGCTGTGTCGCCTTCAGAAAGGATCTGATCCGCAAGCGCCGTAGCTGCCGCGTAGCCAGTAGCATATTGATAAACATAATACCCCATATAGAAGTGAGGAATACGCGCCCATTCCAGGCCGATATGATCATCAATCACAATATTGTCTCCAAAATATTTCTTATTCAGGTCGTAGTAGATTTCTGTGAGCTTATCCGCTGTCAAAGCTTCACCGTTTTGAGCCTGCATATGAATTTCGTGTTCAAATTCAGCAAACATCGTTTGTCTGAATACCGTGCCGCGGAAACCTTCCAGGAAGTTATTCAATAAATAAAGCTGTTCTTTCTCACTCTTCGTATTCTTCAGCATGTAATCATTCAATAGTGCTTCATTACACGTTGAAGCCACTTCAGCCACGAATATGGAGTAATTCCCGTAACGGTATGGCTGATTCGCGTGCGTGTAATAGCTGTGCAGAGAATGTCCCAATTCATGAGCGAGTGTAAATAAATTATTCACATTATCCTGCCAGTTCATTAAAATATAAGGGTTTGTTCCGTAGTGACCTGAGGAATAAGCCCCGCTTCGCTTCCCTTTGTTCTCCTCAACGTCAATCCAGCGGTTCTCAAAGCCTTCCTTCACTGTATTGACATATTCCTCCCCGAGCGGCTCGAGTCCTTTCAGAACCAGGTCTTTAGCTTCCTCATAAGATACTTTCATTTCCGCGTCCTTAACGAGCGGCGTGTAGATGTCGTACATATGAACTTCATCTAATCCGAGCACTTCTTTTCTAAGTTCGATATAGCGATGAAGTAATGGCAGACGTTCATTAACAGCTTCAATCAAATTATCATAAACCGTTTCCGGAATATTATTGTTGTTTAATTTAGCTTCACGTGCGCGCTCGTAATTTCTGACCTGAGCATTAAAATTATTTTTTTTCACATGGCCGCTCAATGTCGAAGCAAAGGTATTTTTGAAAGAACCAAACGTATCATACATCGCTTCAAACGCCGATTTTCGTACTTCACGGTCATCCGATTTAAGAAAACCGACATAACGGCCGTGAGTAAGATCTACCTCTTCCCCTTCTTCATTCTTGATCGTTGGAAAAGTAAGGTCCGCATTATTTAAAGCTCCGAATGTCTGCGATGGATTGGCTCCTATTTCAGAGAAACCAGCGAGCAGTTTTTCTTCCTTCTCACTTAGAACATGCTCCTTCTGGCGGGTAATCTCATCCAGCGTATGCTCATACAATTTCAGTGGTTCATATTCCTTAATAAACCCTTTAATTTTCCCTTCAGGGAGAGCTAAGATTTCCGGCACAATAAAGCTCATTGCCGAGGCAATCTTTGTATATAAGCTTTCCGCTTTGGCATTCATTTCCTGATAATGGGAGTTTGTTGTATCCTGATCTTTGCGCATATGGGCATAAGTAAAAAGCAGGCCAATTTTATTGGAAATTTTATCTTGAAAATCAAGAAGGTTGTAAAGCTGCTCAGCAGATTCGCCCAGTTTTCCCCGGTATTGATCCAGTTCAGGCAGGAGTTCCTCTGCTTCTTTCAGTTCTTTATACCACTCTTCGTCTGTAGCAAAAATAGCTTCAAGGTCCCATGTTTTTTCTACGGGTACCTCTTCTCTTTTAGGTAATTGTTTAGTTGCAGCCATCATGATCCTCCTTCAGATAGTTCGTCACCCTAACCAATTCTCGATTCAGGTGTGAATCCCTTCTTAAATATTAATTCTTTGCAGTTTTTTTAATGCCGCGACGGTCTTTCGATCGTCTTCGAGAGCATTCCTCATATGTTGAGGAAAAATGACCTGTTTTTTCTTAACCCATCCCTTATTTACGGACTTGTGGATATATCCGAGACCTTCCAGCAGATATGAATATTCTTTCATTAAATCTGGCTGATATCCATTAATCGTGGGAGGAGCAGCCTGTTCAGGGAAAAACACAGGGGCTCCTACTTCTAGTTCTATGAAATGATCAAACAGGAACTTTGTCTGCCACACATAGGATGGCCCCGCTCCAGCAAGCTCTCCCTCAGAGGGCAGGAAGGCGATTGTAGGAAGCAATGAAACGTGAACCCCTCTCCTGTACACATCGTCCCGAAATGCCTGCACTTCTTTACTAACGTGTGGATTATACACGGTCCGTTGCTTATATAATAGTTTTTCCCACATAGGCAGCAAGTCATGCAAAGAGGATGAAGCAGGGATTTGAAACAGCTGAGGAAATTGGATGCTTGAGAGCGAATAAGAGCGCAGATTGGCTAAGGTTTTTCGCTGGCTGACACTTCTCAAGTTGGAAGCAATCGTTAAGCAATGGGTTTTGGAGTTGAAAAAGTAGAGGGAATAATGATGATGAAAGGAATAGAGAAAGTTCCGAAGAAATTCGGTCATGTGGATCGTACCTGGAGACGATCGTTTCAAGAGATGACTTCCCAGAATCCAGAGAGGGAAAATACCATGTTCTTTGTACTGACTCGTCCGCCGCTGAATTTCTTCTTTAGAAATTCTGGCACATTGATATTCAATGGCTATTCGTTTAGAGCCAATGGTTACAAATACATCGGGACGCTGAGCGGGACCACGTAATGGGTATTCTAATTCAGCTTCATAATTCTGATGGGCCAGCCACTCATACAAAGTCCATTTTCCTTGTTCATGCGCTTCACTCTCCCCCTGTTTGGCGACACACTCACTTTTAGGAAAATGCGCAAAGTGCGGTTTCACTTTTGGTCCTGATCGAATTAACAGGCCTTCTTTACAATGAGGACAATAGTAGGCACGAGTTCGTGGCACCTGTAGTTCTTGAGGGGTTAAATGTAATAATGACTGTAGCTTTCCTGAGGAATCCTCGGCGTAAAACAATCCTTCACCTCCTCCTCTACTATTCGACATCCATCCACATTTTTCCTGTATGTACAAAAAAATAAGCACACTTGTAAGGGTGTGCTTGTAAACGTTAATGAGCTGGAAAATATTCTTTGACCCTGGCCAAAGCTTGTTCATCGAATATGGTTTTACCATATTCCTCTAAACGATAAATCGTTACAGGTGACTCATGTCCGAATTCCATTACTTGGCTCAACATATTTTCCTGTTCTTCATCACTCATATTTTCATCAATGAACTGAATATATAAATAATAGTTGTCTTCGAAATGGAAAAGACGCTGATCCATGGAATTCTCAACAGACATGTAGTGGCTGAGTTGAATGACGTCTTCAAACTCATTGAATTTCAATGTGAATGTCAACGGTTCATCCTTGTGATCCTCATCCTCTTTGTCCTGTTCTTCATCCTGATCGTTTTGATCAGATTTACTAAATTTATCGTCAAGCAAAGATTCCAGTTTTTCATCAACCGGTACATCAATAGCATTTTCATCGTCACTAGGGAGCTCGAGTTTTTGACCATCCTGGGAGACTTGTGCTTTTGTTACGATCACTTCTAAACCTTTATCCATGGCTTGAACTTGAATCCACAATGGACCATCAGCCTGGAAGTTTTCTTGATCATTCACTTCATCCATCATTTCCCAGAAAAGTTGCTCGCTTCGTTCCCGGTTATACCAAATTTCTTCTCTGTCGAACCCACGCTGTTCTACATCCTGGTAAGTGACGTAAAACTTAACCGTGTTTTCATTAATACGTTCTATTTCCATGAAATTTCTCTCCCTTCTTAACAAGTATTAAGGGGGAAGGGAATACTCACCCTTTTTTAATGCTTATAAAACCTTACCCGTTAGGTTAAAGCCTCAACCTTCAAAATGTGTAGAATGAAGGATTGATTAATTCTATTGTATGACAGTGTAAGGCAAATGGAAAACAAATTGCTTCAATTCAGCATATAACCATACCCAAAATGAATATCTTTTTTTAAGACCCATCTTTTTGTTTCTGTTGGGTTTCCATTTTAGCTTATTCTGATTGCTTTGTCACTACAAGCGGGAGGATTTATTATGAACTGGGACATGCTTGAACCAATTTTAATCATTGTCAGTATTGATATCATTTTAGGCGGCGACAACGCCATTGTCATTGCCCTTGCCAGCCGGAATCTTCCCAAGCACCAGAGAAATAAGGCCATTTTTCTTGGGACAGGCCTTGCAATCGCAGCTCGTATTTTACTAACAGCTGTTGCTCTTTATCTTCTCCAAATTCCCTACCTTCAATTAGTCGGTGGACTGTTTCTTTTTTACATTGCTATGCAATTATTAACAGATACCGATGACAGCCAGGATATTCAAGCAGGTAATAACTTAATGACTGCCGTTAAAACCATCGTTCTGGCAGATATTGTCATGGGCTTTGACAATGTGCTTGCTATTGCTGGAGCTTCACATAACAATATTGTACTTGTGGTCTTCGGATTATTAATTTCCGTGCCGATTATCATCTGGGGGAGCCGATTTATCCTCCTGCTTATGGACAAGTTTCCCCTTCTCATCTACTTCGGAGCGGGATTACTCGCCTATACAGCAGCCGAAATGATTATTGAGGATCACTCCGTTTCTTACCTCATCATGGACTATCCTGATGTAAAAGTCTGGATGCCTGTCCTTGCTGTAATAGCCGTTACTTTTACAGGTTATTTTGTAAACAAACGAAAAGAAAGGATATAACTAAAACAAAAACTGTGACCCTCGGGACCACAGTTTTGACGTTTATCTAATTAACTAACTTCTGTGCTTCTTTTAATTGGAACGTACGTACACTTCGCGGAAGGAAGCGACGAATCTCATCTTCGTTATATCCTACTTGCAGACGCTTATCATCAATGATGATCGGACGGCGAAGTAAACCAGGGTTTTCCTGAATAAGATCAAATAAATCCTGCATTGGCAGTTGATCGAAATCAACCTTCAACTTTTGGAATACTTTAGAACGTGTAGAGATAATCTCTTCTGTTCCGTCTTCCGTCATTCTAAGGATCTGCTTAATCTCATCTAGAGTAAGAGGTTCGGAAAAGATGTTTCTCTCCGTATAAGGGATATCGTGCTCTTCAAGCCAAGCCTTTGCTTTACGGCATGATGTACAACTTGGTGAGGTATAAAGTGTGACCATACAGAAACTTCACTCCTCAATATTATTATGGTAAAAATTTGAACTGCTTATTAAATTACAATCTTTATAATCTGACCTACTTAAACTATAACACATCTGTCAACTGTTTCATATGTCTATATGAATCGGAACGAACCCTATAACGTCTAATTTCACTTTGAAGTAATATGTACCACTGCAAGCGTTACCTTAAACCACATTCTATATAAAAATAAGAGTTTTTTTCAATTGTGAACATTTATTGAAAAAACCCACCTGTTTATTGGTGGGTAATGAAACCTAAGAATTTTTAGACTTATCCAGTTCGTCTAAAATATCCTCAATTCCACGATTTTCATCCATTTGAAGAACTTCATCTACATGCTGATAGGATTTACCGTAGAAATCTTCATCTCTGTAGGTATGAACTTCCGTATACATACGTTTCATTTGTTCATAAATCTCTTCTTCTGAAGCGTCTTCAGGGGACCAATATAGGATCTCCATCTGATTGACTTCATTCGTAGCGAGGGAACGCCTCGTGTACCCAATTGACTGGGCGTGCTTAAATCCTTCTCTTTGATAGAAGCGAAGACGTTTTTCAGAATCCGTCTCATCATAATCGACGGGCTCTACTTCCAGAATGATTGGTTTGTTTTTGGCTTTCATTTTCTCAATAAGTTTGTGTCCAAGCCCCTGGCCGCGAGCAGCAGTGGAAACGTATACATAATCAATAAAAATGAAAGAATCAAATTCTGCATACATTAATACATGCTTGTCACCTTCATCCTTATAGTAAACGTCACTTTTTTCTTTAAGCAATGCTTCCATATGTTCTTTTGACTTCATTTCCTCTACAGGGAAATATTTGTTCAGCTTTTCATACCAATTCATTGATCTACTCCCTTTTCGTTAATACTTTCATTATACAGAAGTTTGTGATTATTGTTAAATCCGTAGAAGTCCTTCATTTAGTACCTTTCCCTGCTTCCTTTAAAAATAAACGAAGAGTGCCGGTGTCCAGCACTCTTCCCTATTAATTCATAGGAGTATAATCAACATTTGATGTGTAATTATTTGTAGCGTTCCATAAGAGATATTCATGGATCCCGTTTTCTTCAAGAGCTTTAATTTGAGCTTCTACTTCAGACTTGCCGTACTGCTTAGTGGATCCTGAATAAAGCCAGGGAGCTTCAAAATCCTGCAGCCATGGCCGGGAAGTTGGTTTATTCTCCAGTTTACTTAATACTTCATTCTCTACTTTAGCGTACTCATCAATGATACGATAAGGTTCGGTATCCGGTTTGGTTATGCCAAAATATGGCCCCCAGTGACTTGGATAAATCATTGATGATATAACATCTACGTTTTCAGAGATTTTCGAGAAATTCTGGCCAATGTTTGGTGCTTCCGGAATCGTAGCAGAATATCCGAAGATGTCTACAGACACATCGACGTCGTAACGAGATAATTC
Organism: Halobacillus sp.; assembly: GCF_049282395.1. NCBI lineage: Bacteria > Bacillati > Bacillota > Bacilli > Caryophanales > Bacillaceae > Halobacillus > Halobacillus sp. Next base: position 7,490 of record NZ_JBAPTY010000200.1, read on the forward strand.
TTTGTTGGCAAAAGCTACAAAATCGGTTACAGCTTTCACTCGTTTCTGTACTTCTTCCATTTCCAGATCAGCATATTCTCCCTGGTCATATTCCAGAACGCTGTCACGATTTCCGAATCCCTCTGGAAAGCGGACATAATCAAACTGGATTTCCTGAAATCCCAGTTCAGCTGCCCGCTTCGCTATGTCCAGGTTATACTCCCATACTTCTTTTAAAAATGGGTTAACAAAAGCTTCTCCCCGTCCGTTCACCCAAACCTTGCCATTCTTTGTGTAAGACAAGTCCGGTCTTTGTTTAGCCAGCATCGAATCCTTAAACACTACCACACGGGCTATAGGATAAATACCTTTCTCCTCCAGTGTTTTCAGCATTTTCTTGGGATCATCGATAAATGGTTCAGCAATGTCTGCGTACGGCGAGCCTTTTTCCGGTTGAAACGTAATGTTTCCATGGTCTTCTTTAATATCAATTACCATGGCATTTAAGTCTGAGTTCTCTACCAGTTTAGTCAATTCGCTCATTTTCTTTCCGCCCGCTGAAGGACCGGTAACATAGATCCCTCTTACAGCATCAGGATATTCGAACTTGAACCCTGAATTATACATAAAGCGTGCAGCTGGCTGTGAGGTATCCAGCTTCTTCAAACCAAGTTCTTTCTTTGTAAGCAAGAGGCCTTCTTTCTTTTCTTCATCTGCGGCATCAACATTATGTAGTGGTACAACACAAGAAATCAGTAAAAGACTAGCAACGATTAACATCCATTTCCGCTTTTTCCCCATTTGATCCTGCTCCTATTTAAATTTTTTGTCACTATTCATTATATAAGAGGTTAGTTGCTAAGAATAGCCCTAAATTGAAATTTATGTAAGTAAGATTCACCTCTCTCTTTTATCGTCTTTTTTCATAACAATTGAATAAACAATGGTTTTAAAATTAGTCACCTGATTATTATGATGATAAATGTTAAGCCTAAAGATATGGAGGTGAGTGGTCATGACCAACAACCAAACAGGGGTAACAGGTACCGAGGGTGAACAGTTAAGAAAAGGACAACCGAATTCAGGAATGAATCCAGACAATTACAGGACAAACCCCGAAAAAGTAAAACAAGAAATTCAGGAGGATTTAAGTAAAGGCATAGGGGCCATGACATCCAGAGAGGCAGGCTCCATGAAAGATTAATGAACCACCTTGAAGGATAGAATGACACCTTACCAAACTCTTTACAGTTTAGTAAGTTTTAAGGAATTCCTTATTGAATGCTTCCATTTACGATTTTATTTTGTTTCCTCTGATTAACCGAATATGGTCATTAAAAAAAGAGATCTTGTCGTTTGAAAGACAAGATCTCTTTTAAAACACTTATTTCGTTGTGGCATGTTCTTTTTTGTAGAAGTCGAACTCCTTCGTTGTGCAAAGCACCCAGTGGCCTGGACGTACTTCACGGAATTCCGGTTCTTCACTTGTATCGTGATTATTCGGATTATACGTAAAACGTTCACGAGAACGTTCATAGTCAGGGTCTGGCAGCGGAATCGCTGACAATAACGATTGAGTATAAGGATGAATAGGATGGTTATACAGATCATCTGAATCGGCAACTTCCACCAGTTTCCCGAAATACATAACCCCGATTCGATCACTGATATATTTAACCATGGACAGATCGTGGGCGATGAATAAATACGTCAGTCCTTTTTCCTGCTGAAGTTTTTTCAACAAGTTTACAACCTGCGCTTGAATGGATACGTCGAGTGCAGAGATCGGCTCATCCGCAATGATAAAACTTGGATCTACAGCCAGCGCACGGGCAATTCCAATACGCTGACGCTGACCGCCACTAAATTCGTGAGGGTACCGGTTCGCGTGTTCTTTGTTCAAACCAACTGTTTCCAGTAGCTCATGAACTTTTGCTTTGCGCTCTTTATCGTTAGTAGCAAGTCCGTGGATATCCATGCCTTCCGCAATAATATCCTCTACCTTCATACGAGGATTTAAAGAGGCATAAGGGTCCTGGAAAATCATTTGCATTTCACGGTTAAACTTTTTCAGATCTTCACGGTTTTTCTTCCCGTGAACATTTTCACCATTAAAGATAACTTCTCCATCTGTAGCATCATAAAGACGAATGATGGTACGTCCGGTTGTTGATTTTCCACAGCCGGACTCTCCAACAAGACCAAATGTTTCACCTTTAAAGATATCAAAATTTAAGCCATCTACAGCTTTAACCACACTATGGCGGCCGGTCTTGAAATGTTGTTTTAGGTTCTTAATCTCTACCAGCTTCTCTTGACTCATATGCGATCACCTTCCTCATTGCTTGAGGATGATTTAGCCATCCCCTCCATACGTTTCTTAATCGATGCAGGCGGCTCCATGTTTGGAGCATTCTCATGTAACAACCATGTAGCTGCATAATGAGTCTCAGAAACTTTGAACATTGGAGGCTCTTGCTCCAGATCAATCTGCATCGCGTACTCATTACGAGGGGCAAACGCATCTCCTTTTGGAGGATCCAATAGATCAGGAGGCGAACCTGGAATGGCATATAATTCTTCATCGGCACTGTCTAGAGACGGCATAGAGCCAAGTAATCCCCACGTATAAGGATGTTTTGGATTGTAGAAAATATCATCTACTGTTCCAATTTCCACAATCTTCCCGGCATACATAACCGCTACACGGTCCGCCACATTGGCGACCACGCCGAGATCGTGTGTAATAAAGATCGTAGCCGAATCCGTTTTCTTTTGTATATCCTTCATTAGTTCAAGGATTTGAGCCTGAATCGTCACGTCAAGGGCCGTGGTCGGCTCATCAGCAATCAAGAGTTTAGGATTACAAGCAAGTGCTATAGCGACAACGACACGCTGTCTCATTCCTCCCGAAAACTGGTGAGGATATTGTTTTAATCGGCTTTCAGGATCAGGAATACCTACAAGCTCCAATAACTCAACCACACGCTTACGTGCCTGTGCGCGGTCCATTTTCTGGTGCTTGATCAGCCCTTCCATGATCTGGTTTCCTACTTTCATCGTAGGGTTCAAGGATGTCATCGGATCCTGGAAAATCATCGCCATTTCCTTACCACGGATCTTCTGCATCTGCTTTTCACTCATCTTTGTTAAATCTCTGCCTTCAAAAAGGACCTCTCCTTCTTTAATTCGGCCAGGCGGTTTAGGAATCAGCTGCATCAGAGCTTTTGTTGTGACTGATTTACCAGAACCTGACTCACCAACTATAGCCAGAGTTTCTCCTTTTTTCAGATCGAATGTAACCCCACGTACAGCTTTGACTTCACCGCCGTAGGTGTCAAAGGATACATGCATGTTATTTACCTCTAGTAGTTTGTCCATTGTTACACCTACCTCCTATTCACGCATCTTCGGATCAAATGCATCACGAAGACCGTCTGCTAAGACATTAAAGGCAATCATGATTAGTGAGATTACAATTGCCGGGAACAATAAAATATGCGGATAAATTTGTAAAGACTTAAATCCATCATCGATTAATGTACCTAATGAGGCAATTGGAGTAGGCAGTCCTAATCCGATAAAGCTTAAGAAAGCCTCGAAGAATATGGCACTTGGAATCGTAAACATGGTATTAATAACAATTAAGCCTGTAACGTTAGGCACTAAATGCTTTCTCAATATACGGTTGTCCGGAGCACCAAGGGTTCTTGATGCCAATACGAATTCCTGGTTTTTCAACTTCAGGATTTGTCCTCGGACAATCCTGGCCATCGATATCCAGCCGGTTATCGTCAAGGCAATGGTGATCGATATTATTCCTGGTTCAAGAATCAGGATCATGAGAATAACAACAACCAGGTTCGGAATACCCATAAGAATTTCGATAATACGTTGCATGTAGTTATCTACACGGCCTCCGTAATAAGCAGAAATTCCTCCATAAGCTACACCAATGACCATATCAATGGCTGCAGCTAATAACGCAATGTACAAGGAAATACGAGTACCTTTCCATGTACGTGTCCACAAGTCACGGCCAAGTCCGTCTGTACCGAACCAGAATGACTGATCATTCATATCTTTTGCTGCATACACATCATATACTGCTTTAACCTGCGCAGGTTCTCCATTGGAACCGTCACTAACTACGGATGTCTTAATAAATTCTTCATCATTATTAAATCGCATATTCGCATTTGTGGTCGCCTGTTCTACTGTTGAACCTGACATCGTTGCGGATAAGGTTCCATCCATCCCGAGCCAGCCCAGAGCTTCAACTTTTGGTGGCATTTTAGCCCGGCCAAGGTCCTGTTCGAATTCTCCGTATTGGTTCATATAAGGACCAAAAATAGCCATTAGAATTAAGATAATCAGTGTCGCAAGACCAATCATGGCCCCTACGTTTTTACGCAGTCTCATGAAAGAGTCCTGCCAGAAAGAAAGACTCGGTCTGGCTATTTTTTCACCTTCATTTTGCTGTCGTTCTACGGGTACAAATAATTCTTTCGATGGTTTGTGGTTATCCATATGTTACTACTCTCCTTCAGCCAGTCGGATTCTAGGATCAATGACTCCATAAAGGAGATCAATGACAAGGATGATGAAAATGAAAAGGAACGCGATTAGTAACGTGGTACCCATAATAATCGGAAAGTCATTTGTATTAATCGCTTTAACGAACTGTTCACCAATCCCAGGTACGGCAAAAATGTTTTCAATTACAAGTGTTCCCGTCACTAAACCGATCGCTAGTGGTCCCAGTACCGTAACCAATGGAATTAATGCATTTCGCAGACCATGTTTGAAAACAACGCCGAACTTGTTAACACCTTTTGCACGGGCCGTTGTAATATAGTCAGATCCTAATACCTCTAGCATCTCGGTTCTCATAAAACGGGCAGCAATGGCGAGCGGGAAGATCGCAAGGGCGATCGTTGGCATGATCGTGTGCTGCCACGTTCCCCATAAGGCAACCGGGAACCAGCCTAATTTAACACCAACGTAGTATTGCAGAATCCCTGCAAATACGAATGACGGTATGGATTTTCCGAGTACGGCTATGAATGTCGAACCATAATCCAAAAATCCATTATGATAAATCGCTGACACTAATCCGAGCAGCATCCCTAAAATGGTACCAACGATCATGGCTTGAACCCCAATGGTCATCGAAGGTCCGATACGCTCCATGATAATGGTGGTCACTTCCCTGTTGTCAAACTGGAAAGATATACCTAAGTCACCCTGTGTAAGATTGACCATATAATTGAAATATTGTACAGGTACTGGATCATCCAATCCGTACTTTTCTAACACTACCGCTTGTTGCTCTTCTGATAATTTATCTGCAGCACTTAGGGGAGTACCTGGTAAAAATTTCATCAGGAAGAACGTAAAGGTAGCGATCAAGAACATCGTTATAATCATGTATCCAAGTCTTTGAAGTATATAACGTGTCATATGAACACCTCCTGTGAATTTAAAACCTACTATCTTATTTTTTGAATAGACAGAAAGTTGTCTATAATTAGAATACTTTCTTTGCAGGGAAAAAGAGAGCATACGCCAACTGTTTGGACATATACTCTCTCCCTTATTAGCTAGCCTATATATGGTTTAGAATAGTTTTGTCTATTATTTACCTTCAATATAAGCGTACTTGTAGATGTAGTCAGGTCCCATAGGGTTAGTAATGACACCTTTAACATATGGCTTAACTAGTTTAGCAGATGCACGCTGGTAAAGTGGAGCAAGTACAGCGTCTTCTTGAATTAGTTTCTTCTCTGCTTCAAGGAATGTTTCAAAGCGTTTAACTGGCTCTTGAGCAAGCTCGTTGTTCGCTTTTTCAATCATGCCATCATAGTCGTCACTAGCATAACCAGTGTGGTTGTTTCCACCGTCGGTTACCCACATGTTCAAGAAAGTATTCGGGTCGATATAGTCAGGTCCCCATCCAGCATTTTGGATGTCATAATCCATACTCTTGTCGCGGTCAATACGCTCTTTAAATGGAACGGCCTGGACGTTGACTGTCAATCCTTCTAGTTCTTCAAGCTGGTCTTTAAGGTAAGCATCGAGGTTCTTAGCAACATCACTGTCGCCCCCAAGATAGCCGATTTCAGCATTCTCAATACCTAGTTCCTGCTTAGCTTCAGACCAAAGTTTTTGAGCTTCTTCTTTGTTTGTTTCTACAAGATCTCCGTTGATTTCACGGAAGTCTTCTCCGCTTTCAGGGTGCTTAACGAAATCTTCAGGGATATCACCCACAGCAGGGATAGATCCGTTGTTCAGGATTACGTTAACCATATCTTCGCGGTTAATGATCATTTGCATAGCTTTACGAGCTTTAACGTTCCCAAGGATTTCGTTCTCCTGGTTAAACTTCAAGTAGAACAAAGTAGGTTCTTTCTCAACTTGGAAGTCTTCATTAGAACGGTACTGGTCAACGAACTCAGCTGATAGAGCTGTACGGTCGATGTCGCCGCTCTGGTAAAGGTTTACACCAGTAGAAGTTTCTTTAACAACATTTACATTGATTTTATCAAGTTTAACTGCTTCAGCATCCCAGTAATCTTCATTCTTCTCAAGAGTCCAGCCTTCACCGTGGTTCCATTCAGTCATTGTGAAAGGACCATTGGATACTAGAGTGTTAGCTTCAAGAGCGAAGTCTTCGCCTTGCTCTTCAACGAATTTCTGATTCAATGGAAGGAATGTACCAAAAGTAGTTAATGATTCGAAATAAGGAATCGGTTTTTCAAGAGTGATTTCAAGCGTATAATCATCTACTGCTTTAACACCCAGGTCTTCTGGAGGTGTTTCGCCATCAGCGATAGCAGTTGCATTTTTAATAACTCCGCCCATCATGTAAGGACCATATTCAGATCCTGTATCAGGGTTTACAGCGCGCTGCCAAGCGTAAACGAAGTCGTTCGCTGTAACAGGCTCACCGTTTGACCATGTTGCATCTTCACGCAGGTTAAATGTCCAAGTAAGGGCATCTTCACTTACTTCGTGGTCTTTCGCAATTGCTGGTTCTGGTTTTCCACCTTCACCCAGACGATAAAGCCCGTCCATTGTGGAACCAAGGAATTGGAAAGCTACTGCGTCTGTAGCAAGTGCTGGATCCATCGTTGGGATCTCCGCACTATCCGTAATGTTAAGTACTTGTTCGCTATCTCCTGAAGATTGTTCTTCAGTATTCTCTGAATCCCCACCGTTGTCAGAAGAACCTGAATCTCCACCGGATTCATTTCCTCCTGAACATGCAGCCAGGAACATGCTTAGTACTAATGCTAGTACCAGCAATAACCAATTTGTCTTTTTCATGTAGAAAAGACCTCCCCTAATTTTTCTAAAAGTATCGTGGCGCTTTGTCCACAATACGAATTATACAAGTTTTCTAACTATTTTGCATTACCTTTTTTTCCGAAAAATAGTATGAAGCCCACCATTATTACTTTTCTGTAACATAAAATGTGACTTATTACCTAGTTTGTTTTACAACATTTACGTGTCGAATTTCATTAATTATAAGCTATTTTGTATAAAGAAGGGTAGTCTTGAAAAGCTGAATCCGCATTTAATGCGGTTATACGTTAAAGTAAGTGAATATACCATTCAATATTCCTTCAACCGTGAATTTTCTGTTATTAATTCCATTTACAATTCCTTCATAGATGAAGACGTGATATAATATGTACGAGTTTTAAGGAAAGGTGTGACATTCGGTGAATGTGTTAAGAAATAAATGGATGGGGCTCGCAGGAAATCTTCTGCTTGTCAGCCTGCTTTTCGCCATTTTGGCGCCTGTCTATGATTTATTCCATTTTATTAATCAGCTTTTCTATATTGCTTATTTCTATTTGTTTGTCGGAATACTTCTGTGGGTGATCCGCGGGGGATTCTTCGATGCCATTACGTATAGTATGAGAAGATTTTATAACCGCGTTTCTAAACAACAGGATTATCTTGACGATTGGAAGCAGAAACCTCTGCCTTCCCAGACCATTGAAAGTACGTGGCTGAAGTTCTTTCTATTTCATGGCGGCATGTTAACAGCAGGTTTACTGGCTTTACTGGCTCTTTACTATAATCTGTAGAAGTTTGCACGCTAATCATTTATCGGCTATAATATAAATCTTACAATATAAAACTAAAGGCTATGAATAAGGAATAGTACTCGACACTGTAATCTTTTCAGAGAGACTGTGGATGCTGAGAACAGTCAGGATCAGTGGGAGGAAATGGGCCTTAGGAGCTTCTATCGACGCACGATCGGCGTTAACGATCATAAAGTTGACTTTTACGTTTAAAAGTAATCAGGGTGGCACCGCGGATCATTCGTCCCTTCCATATGGAAGAGATGAATGATCTTTTTTTATAGCCTAAAACTAATAATGAGGTGAAAGTAATGAAAACCATTTTTTCAGGGATTCAGCCAAGTGGTACGTTAACACTGGGGAACTATTTAGGAGCAATGAAGCACTTCGTAGACTTGCAGCATGACCAGAAATGCTATTTCTGCATTGTGGATGAGCATGCCATTACGGTACCACAGGATCGTTTAAAGCTCAGGGATAACATCCGTTCTCTTGCGGCTTTGTATTTAGCCTCCGGTATCGATACTGAGAAATCTACATTATTCATTCAGTCTGAGGTGCCTGCGCATACGCAGCTTGGATGGATGCTGCAATGTGTAAGTTATATAGGAGAACTCGAGAGGATGACTCAATTTAAAGACAAATCCGCTTCTGGAGGCAAGGAAGGCGTTACCTCAGGACTGCTGACGTACCCTCCCCTCATGGCTTCAGATATTCTTCTCTATCAAACAGATATCGTACCTGTGGGCGAAGATCAGAAGCAGCACCTTGAACTGACAAGGAATCTGGCGCAGCGTTTTAATAATAAATATAATGATATCTTTACAGTGCCTGAAGTCCGCATTCCAAAAACAGGGGCGAGAATTATGTCTCTGCAGGAGCCGACTAAAAAAATGAGCAAGTCGGACGAAAACCAGAAAGGCTATATTTCGATGCTCGATGATGAGAAAAAAATCATGAAAAAGGTAAAAAGTGCCGTTACGGATTCAGAAGGCATTGTGAAGTTCGATAAGGAACATAAACCCGGTGTCTCCAATCTGCTGACGATTTACTCAATCTGCTCCGGCATCGGCATTGAAGAGCTTGAAGCTAAATATGAAGGAAAAGGATACGGAGTCTTCAAGGAGGACGTGGGAGCCGCAGTCGTCGAGACGCTGAAACCGATCCAGGATCGTTATTACGAACTGATCGAATCTGAAGAACTGGATGATATTTTAGATAAAGGAGCTGAAGACGCTTCTTTTGTAGCCAATAAGATGCTGCGCAAAGCGAAAAAAGCCATGGGACTCGGCCGCGTGAGAAAGAAAAAATAATTAAAGTTCCAGAATAAAAGCCAGAATTGAGTGGTACCACTCAATTCTGGCTGTTTATTTTGTGGGAGACGTGCTGATTTTCTCCTTGCCAAATCGTTTCAAAGAAGGGCTGCCCTTTAACAAGTTTCTCACACAGCTCTTCATGTAAAGAAGTCCATCCCTTGCAGGTGCCTTCATATAAGAGGTCCCATGCCTCCTCATTCGTCAGTTGCTTCAAGTATGGATATTGGTCAGGATCCCATTCAGTAAGCCAATATCTAATTTCTTCTGGATGATCGGAATTTTTTAATTGGTCGAGGGCCATCATAAGCAATTGTTTTAACTGCCTCTCTCTGCGAGTCAGGCCCGCCATTTTAGCAGGTTCCAGAGAAAGAATATGGTGTTCTTTTAATACACTTTCTTCTATTGAATAGGAAGCAGGCTTTTTACCCTGAACCATCTCGAATACGAGACGCTCCTGTCTTGGAATTAATCGGCTTTTCTTAACAGGCAGGGTGTATCCAAGGGTGTCAAATACGATGACATCTTCTCCGTTTGTTACGACAGCAGCATATTCTACGGTTTGTCTCTCCTGATTCTTTTTCATGTACGTCTTTCTATGGACGTCCTGCAGCAAGGGCAGCGGAAGATCCTGCAAATCATTTTCAATAAAGGTAAAAAGTTCATTCGTTACAAGCAGGAGTGGAATTTGATCTACTAGTTCAATTCCGTCTTCCTTCCTCCACTCATGGAATCGACAGACATTGTATCCATTCTCTTCACCTTCAAACCAATTTACCCATAAGTCATGCATATATAGCATATCGGCCCCTCACTTTCATTCAGTGATCTCTTTAGGTTACATTATGACCAATAATGGCTATTTTATTCTTTAGATCCATTATTTACTAAACTAATCTCTCATAAATATAATGGCTGTCGTAATGAACAAAATCCCTAAGGGAAACAAGTAACATTCAAACCTGGACTGAATCAAAATGAGAAATTCCCACCAGCTGAGACCTGCTGGAATGAGGTTCAAATACGTAATCGTCACGGTTCCTCCAGCTACAGCAAAACCGAACCCCGTCAAAAATACGATCCACCACAACATGTGACAACCTCCCGGCCTGTCCTCCTGTTCTATAATATGAAGGTTCTCCCTCGGACATGCCCTTGTTTCGTACTTCCTTCTTCCTCTTTACTTCTTTGCCAATTAAAGGTAAATTAAGGGAGGATTGGAACCGTAATCAGGAAGGGTTGATGATCGCTTGAGTACCACTCGTTCAAATTACTCTATCGATAAAAAAAGAAGAAGATTAAAAGTGATGCTTGCTGTTTTATCTCTGTGCTTTCTTTTTACCGCCGGCTTTACCGCCTATGAATATTTAGCAGGCAAGCAGCAGGCTTTAAGCCAGCAAAATCACGCTCCCATTAAACCTGAGATAAACATAGAAGATGGTCAGAAAGAGGCCGCTTTTCCTTTTCAAGGACAGCCGGACCCCGAAGGTGCAATATCGCTCCTCCTTTTAGGGACGGACCAGAGAAATACAGAAACTGCGCGAACAGATACAATTATGATTCTTCGCTACCACCCGGAAAAGCAGAGCTTGAAGCTCGCTTCCATCATGCGGGATACATATGTAGAGATCCCCGGACACGGATCAAACAAAATAAATGCGGCTTATGCCTTGGGAGGCGCGGAACTGTTAAGAAAGACCATAGCTCAAAATTTCGATATTCCATTGGAGCATTATGCAAAGGTGGATTTCAGCGGCTTCAGTCATATCGCTGATACGATTGCCCCCGGGGGACTGGAAGTTACGATAGAGAAGGATTTGAACTATCAATCAGAAGGTGGAGACACCGTTATTGACCTTCATGAAGGTGTGCAGCAGCTGGACGGAGAGGAACTTCTCGCTTATTCACGTTTCAGAAGTGACAGCGAGGGTGACTTCGGCCGTGTAGAACGACAGCAGAAAGTTCTTGCCTTATTGAAAGAACAGCTTCTTTCGATTGAAAGTCTTTGGAAAGTACCCCGGCTGCTTGGGTCTATACAACCTTACGTAGATACAGATGCAGGAAGCGGTATGTATATGGAAGCGGCCAAGGATTACTTCCTTCATCCCCCCGAGAAGCTTGAAACGATCCGTATTCCAACCAATGACAATGTATGGAATGAACGGAAGCCTTACCCAACAGGTCTCGTTCTGAATCACGACCATAATAAAACCCGTAAGGACTTAAAGAAGTTCTTATATGATCAAGGAGAATAGTTACAAAAAAGTCCCCGATGCCAAACGCGGCATCGGGGACTTCCTCTATTTTAATCATTGTATTTCTGGAAAATTAACGTAGCGTTGTGACCGCCAAAGCCTAGAGAGTTACTCATAACAGCATTAATCTCCTGCTTTCTGGCTTCATTCGGCACATAATCCAAATCACACTCCGGATCAGGAGTTTCATAATTAATGGTAGGAGGCAGAATCCCTTCATTGATCGCTTTTAATGAAATAACAGATTCTACAGCCCCTGCAGCACCCAGCAAGTGTCCGGTCATGGATTTCGTAGACGAGATCGAAAGTTTATTCGCATGATCCTTAAACACGGTTTTGGCTGCGAATGTTTCAAATTTATCGTTCAATTCTGTAGATGTGCCGTGGGCATTCAAATAATCGATCGCTTCCGGCTCAACCCCTGCATCCTGCAGAGCCTGTTTCATCGCTCGGGAAGCTCCGTCCCCTTCTGGAGCTGGTGATGTAATATGATAGGCGTCACCTGTTGAGCCATATCCTGTTAGTTCACCGTAAATTTTAGCTCCGCGCTGCTTCGCGGATTCCAGGGATTCAAGAATCAGAATACCGGCACCTTCGCCCATAACAAAGCCATCACGATTTTTATCAAATGGACGGCTTGCTGTATTCGGATCTTCGTTAAGAGAAAGCGCACGTGCAGACGCAAAGCCGGCAAAGGACATTTTGTTCATCGGCGCTTCGGTTCCGCCTGCAATCATGACGTCAGCGTCACCTCTTTGAATAACTTTGAAAGCATCACCAATTGAGTTCGCTCCGGAAGAGCAGGCGGTTACGGTACAAGAATTAATCCCTTTGGCGCCAAGCGAAATGGAAACCTGTCCGGCTGCCATATCCGGGATCATCATCGGGATGAAGAAAGGACTCACGCGGCGGTAGCCTTTTTTCTGGAAGGTTTCGAATTGGGATTCGTACGTTCCCATTCCGCCGATTCCTGAGCCAATCCATACGCCGGTACGATTCGCAATTTCATCTGTAATCTTCAAATTTGCATCCTCTACGGCCATATGAGAAGCAACCATGGCATATTGAACAAATGGATCCATACGGCGAGCATCTTTACGGTCAATATAGCTGGAAGGATCAAAGTCTTTTAATTCAGCAGCGACGCTGACCGGATAATCATCTTTGTTCACTTTCGTTATTTCGCCGACACCAGATCGGCCGCTTTTAATACTGCTCCACATTTCTTCTACTGAATTACCTACAGGAGTGACTGCTCCCATACCGGTAATGACGACACGTCGTTTATCCATAAATGTATTCCTCCTCGGTTACTTACCCCATCGGAGAGCTACGGCGCCCCAGGTGAGTCCGCCACCAAATCCGACAAGTACTACTAAATCGTTATCTTTTATTTTACCTGCTTTTACTTCTTCTGACAAAGCCATCGGGATCGATGCGGAAGATGTATTTCCGTATCGTTTCACAGAAGTAGCCATCTTATCCTCTGAAATACCCAGGCGTTCGCGTGCAGCTTCCATAATTCTTATATTAGCCTGATGCGGGATTAAATAATCTACATCTTCTTCTTTCAAGCCAATTTTCTTGACCACGTTCACAGAAGATTCAGGCATTTGTCTTACGGCAAATTTAAACACTTCTCTACCGTTCATGAACAAGGTTTCATTCTGGTACAAGTGTCGTCCACCGCTTCCATCAGATCCAAGTTCAAAGGACATAATCCCTCTATCGTCGCTGACTGGACCGATCACTGCTGCGCCTGCTCCGTCTCCGAATAGTACGCATGTGTTTCGATCTTCCCAGTTCGTAATCTTGGATAATTTCTCAACACCGACAACCAGGACATTTTTATAACCGCCGCTTTCAATGAATTGCTTAGCTGTAATGACACCATACATAAAGCCTGCGCAGGCTGCGCTTAAATCCATTGCCGCTACTTTTCTAGCCCCAAGCTGTTCTTGCAGCATGGTTGCAACCGATGGAAACGGCTGATCAGGAGTAACGGTAGCAACTAAAATCATATCCAATTCCTCAGCATCCATGTTGGCATCCTCAAGGGCGCTTCTAGCAGCATTTACCGCCATATGGGAAGTGTCTTCCCCATCTGCCGCGATACGGCGTTCTTCTATTCCAGTGCGGGACCGGATCCATTCATCACTTGTATCCACCATTTTCTCTAAATCTTGGTTGGTAAGGACTTTTTCTGGAGCGTAGTGACCTACACCCAATATACCTGCGTTCATATATTCATCCCCTTAAAGGTAAAGTCTAATTTCTTATATCAATTCTTATGACTTGGTACTAATTTTAATTCATCTCTTTGGTTTCTGCAAGTAGAAGCTTTTCCATTAATAGGGCCGCCCACAAATAGAAAACGTCGCTTACATACAGTACGTATAAGGGGGTGAATGTCATGTCGAAAAAACCTCAATCTCCATTCGACCATTTCTGGCAAGGTCCCAATAATCGTAAACAAGCCGAAGAACCAGAAGAAGAAAAAAAAGAAGAAGAACAGCCATCGACCGACTGGGAAACAATGTGGGAAGAAGTTAACAAAACATGGAAATCGATCTATCCGATGATTAAACCTATGGTAAATAAATTCAAAAAGTAGCGGTATTGCTTTATTTTTTTCTTACCATCCAGCCGATGGCTGAATTAAAAAACTCTGAAGCCTCATCTGGCTTCAGAGTTTTGGTGATTGGGCAAATATCCTGTTTCAATATACCGATTTACAGCACGGTCAATTTCCCGTTGAAACCCCTTCGGCATATCTGGGCTGTAAGGTCCCATTTCAATGGCCCCTTCTTCAAAATCAAACATTAGCGGACGTCCGGGCAGGTTATCGTTTAAAAACTTCTCCATAGCAATTTTATAAACGGTATCTACTTTTTGTATCGTACTGGTGAGTACAGCCTTCCCGCCAACATCTGATTGATCGTTCACGTAACCGACCGCATAGTGATCATCCTGCTTAATCTGTTTGATGACTGCCTGGTTAAATACATCCCCGGCAGGATAAAACACATCAGCTCCCTGCTTCTCTAACCGTTCATACTGGCTGAGGGCCTTATCTGTATCTTCCCAGCTGTTTGTAAAAGTGATCTCGACTTCGGCCTGCGGGTTCTGAAAATTCACACCTTCATAGAATCCTTCTACTTCAGGCTGCCATTCAAAAGCCGCAATAATTCCAACCTTATCGCTTTCCGTCATCTGCCCTGCTGCCATGCCACCAAAAAAGCCCATGGCCTGAGCACTGAAATTCAGACTTGTAACATTGTCCGCCGTAAAAGCCCCATTAAAATAAATAAATTGGATATCAGGATACTGCTTATGCAATTGTTGAAAATAATTCCCATATACATGACTATGACCAAAAATGACCGTAGCCCCTTGATTTGCCAGTTCTTCTACCGCTTGAACCGTTTTTGTATAACTATTAATACCTTCTTTATAAGAAACATCGACACCGTACTCTTTCTCTATCGCTTTCAAACCCTCGTACCCTTGCTCTCCCCAGGCTTGATCATCAATGGTAGTCTCTACCAGCATTCCTGCATGATCGGCTTTTCCAGCAATATGATTACATCCGATGAGCAGTAATAAAAGTACACATCCTGTATATACCCACTTCACAATAAGCACTCCTAGTAAAAACTACTTATATCTTCTCTTATTCTACATGGGTGGGCTCTATAAAGTAAATGTGTATATTTGAAACTTTCATTACAAATAAAGTTTTCTCATCGTCTGGTAAGCTTTCCATACACTCTCTACACGCTTGTTCTGATCCTCCGGACTGCACAAATCTTCAAAAGGCTTAGGTTGTCTTTCTTCCTTCAACGATAGGACATAAGGAATAAATTCGTTTAAAAAATCACTGATATAGACAGCTTTAGAGGCCCTGACCCATTCTAATAGCTCTTCTTCCTGTTCAATACCCTTTCGACTGACATCCATCCACTCTCCATATAGATGTGGTAACTCGACTTGTACAAATATCCGATCCTCATGTTTTCTCTCTACGATTAAATATTGGTCTGCATATTCGATAAATAGTTCATCATCTGTTGGCTGGGTGTGCCTTTCTTTGTCCTCCTTTGAATAAAAATGCTGAAAGTTACTATTTCTTCCTACGTACATATATAAATGTTCACTTAGAGACGCGTCCATGCGGTCAATTCCAATCACTTGCCTGCCTTCTTGTAAAAAACCGGTGCTCATATGATAGCCAATCCAATGAAAACATGGGTGTACAGTTATAAGCATTGATCGTCCCCTCCTTCATCATTTCAGTTTATTCACTACTAATTTGAATCATGAACGGCAGCGAATACTTATTTCTTTTTTTAGGAAGTTCTGATAGTATTAAAATAGAATGTGTATGATTGAGGTGAGTTTAAATGAAGTTTGTATGGACGTTGATTTGGGCCCTTCTGCTGAGCTTAATGACGGCCTATGTAGTCAGTAATATGGCTGGAGGAAGTTTTCATATCTCACAAGTGATCATTATGACGCTTATTTTTACAGGTGCTGTAGTTGTGCTTGGTGAGGGACTCATTGAAGACGAAGGTTAAAGATAGGTCATCATTGAACGTTGCTGTCTAATGATAGCAGCGTTTTTTCATGTACATAAACCGGATCCAAATGAATAACTTGGCTTATTGCACATAGAAATCAAGTAACCGTATAGTAGAGAAGTGCTTTTTATAGGCTGGATATGTAAAATAAGGTGCGTATTGTGTAGAGCTCTGTTTCATTGCTTGCGCAAGAAGGGCTTGAAAAGACTTTTCAGAATCGAGTTTCTTCACTAAACGGCACTCTATTGAAAGAACTCTCTTATTACGCTCCACAAGGCGTTACACAGCTTTTTTTATAAGGAAAGGGATCAAGGAGGAAGAATAATGGAAGAAATTTTGATATTGATTAAATATTTATTTTTGGGGATATTTCAAGGATTCACAGAACCGATTCCAATCTCGTCCAGTGGACATCTAGTGCTTGTCCAAAACATCCTGGATATGGATTTTGAAGGATTAAATTTTGAGGTGCTTGTTAATTTTGGCTCCTTAATCGCCGTTTTTATCATCTATTGGCATGACTTAGTCCGATTAGTCAAAAACGGAATCGGCTACATGGTTACCAAAGATGAACGACAAAAAGATGATTTTGATTTTATCATTTATCTCATTATCGGAACGATTCCAGCGGGTGTCTTAGGGATATTACTGGGAGATGCCATTGAAGGTTTATCTACCCCGGAAACGGTCGGAATTACGTTGATTATTACCGGTGTTGCTTTATGGCTGATCAGAAATATGCGCGGCCGAAAAGGTGACGGACAACTGAACTGGAAAGATGCTGTCATTGTAGGATTTGCTCAGGCCATTGCTTTAATTCCAGGTATCAGCCGCTCAGGTGCAACCATTGTCGCTGCTATGTACCTCGGGATGAAACAGGAAACCGCGCTGCGATTTTCTTTCCTTCTATACATACCCGTAAGCTTAGGTACCATGCTATTATCAGCGGAAGAAGTCATCGCAGATGCCTCTCAAAATAATTTATGGATAGGCTACATTGCAGCTTTTCTAGCTTCTATTGTCGCTTCCTATCTTTCTTTAAAATGGTTTATGAATATCATGGCTCGTGGAAACCTGAAATACTTCGCCTTCTATTGCTTTATCGTCGGCGGCATTACCTTACTCATCATCTGGTTCTAAAAAAGTTTCATTAAACATCTTTGCCGACTTAACAGAAAATCTCACGATACTGGAAGACTCAGTTTCGAGATAAACAGGGTCCGTTACTCTATGTGGAAGAGGGCTGGTGGGGAAATAGCTCGCTTTCCTATGGGGGAACGGTGAGCTTCCTCACTCGTTTCACTCCCTGCGGGATCTCACCTAGTCCCTTCTCCCATTGGAGTCTCGCCATTTCCCCACCAGCCCAGCCGAGTAAGAATAACGGAAGCTTTTATAAGAGAGGATACTCTCCTTCTTAATCGGTCCTAAATGCTTTTATGACAGGCTGTTTCACATCGTTATAGCATGAAAATAGCCTCATGATCACATGCTTTTTTCTCATGAACCCCTCGATGTCTTAAATGGTTTCGAGTTTCTGATTTGTCCAAGTCCGAAGGGGGACGATGCAGACTCCTAGGTTAAAAGCGGAAGCACCTTGGTCAGCGGCGTATGGACTGGACGTTCAAATGTGGAGGTGCCTTGTCCAGCCTCGACAAGCTTAAGAACGACCATGAAAGGAAGCGCCCTTCTTCCT
>NZ_JBAPTY010000201.1:0-2121 GCF_049282395.1 Halobacillus sp.
GGATTAAAGATGAAGAATTCATTCTGATGAATTTGAATATCCCCCTGAGGCGTCTGGTACTTGCTGCTGGCGTAAGGAGAAAAGATAATCTTATAGCACGGATCACTTCGCCAGTCACGCTCCCCTAATTTGTCGCGCCGCTTCAGCAGCAAACCATTCTCATTTTCCAAAATCATATGTAGCTCTCCTTGTTTAGGATCGTTCATTACTAAACGATTACTATGCTCGTTCTTTTTTTCCAACTCTCCAAGCTAATATTAAAACAGAAGTTGTGATTAGTAATGGTACGAAAATACTCACCTTGCACCTCCTCCTTTCCAAGTGAAGCTCCCATTTCATAATCTACTGTTTAGAGATCCAGAGTCTACTAAAAAGATGCACAACTATCCAGCCTGAAATTCCTCCTAACAATATAGGATGCACATGATCAGGACGCCCCAAAACAAAATACGTAACGACACATATCAGCAGGATCATAAAGGCCTGACGTATTATGTTCATTGCATCCACCCTTTACCTTCGAACCATCCCATCAGCCATGATGATCGTTGATCAACCCAAATACATAATGATCAACGTACTCTCCATAAAGGAGTTCGGACTTTTCAAGGCAGCCCTCTTTTTTAAAACCCAGCCTCTTTGGAATAGCTAAACTTTTTTCATTGCCTGTTGCGGCTCGTATTTCAATTCTTTTTAAGTCTAGTTCTTGGAAGCAGTAATCTACAATGGCCTGACACGCCTGGGTCATGAGTCCCTTTCCTTGAAAGGATTCTCCGGGCCAGTACCCGATAGAAGTCGATCGGTTGGACCAGTTGATCGTATGTAGTCCGGCCACACCTGCCAGTTCTCCTTTATACCAGATCCCAGCCTGAAAACCATCATTTTTGCAAAACTGATTTAATGTGCCCTTTATAAATTCCCTGGAGTTTTCCACAGATTTAGTAGCATCAATCCATGGCAGCCATTGTCTTAAACTCGCGCGCGACGAATCGGTTAATTGAAATAACTCCTCCGCATGTCTTTCCTCTAACAATCGTAATTCCGTATGTTCATTAATGACATGTGTAAACATATGCAAGCATCCTTTCTAATCGTTTAAGGGGTTAACTCTGCTTCGGTGGAGAGTGTTTTTATCATTAATTTCAACAAACCAAGTGTCTGATCGTTTTCCTCAAAATACTCTTGTATCCAGTTCACTTCTTCCTTTAAAAGGGAGGTAATATTTTTAACCGCTTTTTCATGAGAAGAGGGAGTGACACACTCATAAATCTCAAGCATTGTCCTTCTCTTTTCTTGTGGCAAATGGGCTTCAATCGCTTTAAGTCCGAGCCGCGAGCGATCTTTCGCATATCGGTATAACATCACATTCGAGAGGCTGCTCATCACATAACGAAGCATCTCTTGCGCCCACATCGCATTTCCACGTTCTTTCGCTTTTTTGTATTGAAACAAAAACCAGGCTGTATCGATAACGTAATCTTTAAATTCAGCTTCCGAAAGAGTCAATTTATGCTCGGTCTGATACTTGTCCATGAGGTGATCCGGATCGTACAGAACCGTAAAATAATCTTTATTTTGAAAAGTCTTTTCTGTAACGGTAAATAGATCCACATGAAGCCAGTCTTCGTAGATCGCTATAATTTGAGGAGCTATGATGAAAATGTCGTCGTAAAACATGGGATCCTTATACGCTCTGAGATGATTCAGCCTGCGGGATAGAAAGGCTTTTTCATCCTCTTCTTTTACTAGACAATACAAATCAATATCGGAGTGCTGATCGTGCTCGTTTCTGCCCATCGATCCTTTTAAAAATATACTTTGGACACCAGGGTCTTCTTTTAAACGGTTCACTAGTATTTCAACAGCTTGTTCCTGACGCATCCTGATCACCTCTTTAGGATTAGTAAAAATAAATATTACGCCATCATATCCTTTTCTACTAAAATTTTCAACACTATTCTAAAATTTCCACATCCCTTTCAAGAAGTATGCACGTAATCGAGGCCCAGAATGAATCTATTAATATTGATCTTAGGTAAAGCATAGTATGATATGTGTTTTCTATAAGGGGGGAACAGACTTGATGAATGAGGAACTTCAAAGATTGTTTAACCGTTTAAT
>NZ_JBAPTY010000202.1:0-2001 GCF_049282395.1 Halobacillus sp.
CTACCAGGACGAGAAGACTCGCCGTAATCGTAAACGTCGGAACCACTCCGATGATCGTCGCGATCCAGCCTCCAAGCAGCGGACCAATGATCGTCGCCGTTGTCATCACGCTGTTGAGTACGCCGAACACGCGGCCCGTCATATGGACAGGCGTGTGGACTTGAACAGTCGACTGAAAAGGGACGAAAATTAAGCTCGCCGAGAAGCCGGCCGTGAATCCAAGCCCCGGCCCCCACAGGATGGAATAGCCAAGGTCGTAATGGGCAAGAACTCCCATTATGCCAAAGCTCGCGCCGATTCCACAAACGCCTAGAAGCATGAGTGGATAAGGGTTGTAGTCGGTTTTTTTCGTTAGTAAAAAGCCAGCCGTGAACATCCCGAGACCTGATCCTGTCACAAGGTACCCGAATAAATCAGGAGAGGCATAGGTCAGTTCTCTGATCAGGACGATCAGTTGTGAATCGGCCATTTGCAGAATCAACAGGCTGAGTCCCACAAGGGTCAAACCAACTAACATGAAGCGGCTTGATTTGATAAAAGAAAAACCTAGCACGAATTCCTTCTTGAAGGACTCCTGCGCAGCTTCCGTTTTCGATAATTCATGAGGGACGGCGTTCGGAATGAACAGCAGGATCAACGCCGAAACCGCAAAGGTGGCTGAGTCGATCATGAACACCTGCTGGGCACCGAATACCGTGACAAGCAAGCCACTCACAAGCGGACCGAGAATTTTTGTCGACGAATCGATCATCGAGGTGATCGACATCGCCCCTTTCATATCTTCCTCTGCCACTATTTCCTTCAGCTTCCCGTTTTTCGCTGGAATGAACAGCGAGGAAAAAATCCCAACCACGAGAAGCGTGGCATATACCATCCAGAGCGATGAAGCAACGGTTAAAATGAGAATCAACCCAGCCCGGACGACATCAGAAACAATCATAAGCGTTTTCCTGCTGAAACGGTCAGCTACCATACCGGCAGCGGGGCCAAACAACGCCATCGGCACCGCTAAGCATAAGAATACGAATGAAACTTCAAGCGGGGAAGCTTCCCATTTCAAGCCGACCAGCGTAATGATAGCGACGATGCTCAGCCAATCGCCAATGCTGGAAATGGCCTGGGCGGACATCAAGGTGATATACCCTTTGTTTTTCAATAATCGCTGCATGTACGTGCCCCTCTCTCTAAAAAGACATTCGTGTCGTTTTGGTAATTTTTATTATACCGACACTGGTGTCGTTTTGCAATCTTTTTTGGATTTTATATCCGAAAAGTTAATTCTGCACAATACGTTCCCACGTTGAACCAAATAACTCTTTTAATAAAGAGCGCTTTTCTCCCTCATCTTCATGCCATTTGTGGAGCACGGTTCGATCCAGGTATGTATTAATACGATTCCAGGTATTCCGATCGAACTCCTAAAAAACGCCCAAAAAATAAAGTAATTTAACGAAGTTATTTACAAAACACTTGAAATTTCCCCAAAATTTTCATTATGTCTTTTATAACACGATTTCGTTTGTTAACTTAGATAGAATTAATTAAATAATTTAATAAACTACTTTGTAAACGCATTCAATGTTTTGTTCAGTACATAGACTACTATCTCTCATTTACGTAAGTCTTAGATGCAGATTTCATGCTTGTGTAGACCAAAGGAAAGTCCCCACCCTAATGAAAAGGAGAGAAGAATATGAATCTATTTACGATCGTATCGTTTTTATTTTTCACTGGTTTAGTTGCTTTAATTTCCTATTATATTACGAGAAGAGAAGATTTGAATTCGCAGGATGGTTACTTCCTGGGAGGCAGAAGTCTAGGTGCATGGACGATTGCAGGTTCTTTAATGCTAACCAACCTGTCCACGGAACAATTAATTGGGTTGAACGCTCAAGGGTATTCAGACACCATTGCTGTAATGGGGTGGGAAGTAGGAGCCGCTATTGCATTAGTCGTCGTGGCTTTTTTCCTTTTACCAAGATACTTAAAAGGCGGCATTAC
>NZ_JBAPTY010000203.1:0-1991 GCF_049282395.1 Halobacillus sp.
TACGAATCTATTACCTTTTCGTCTAATTCTGTAGCTTATTAAAGTGTTTTGTAGATAGAAGTGAAATGAAAATGTCATATGATATAATGAAAGAAACGAAAAATAAGGGATGGAGTAAGATGACTATTAAAACTAAACGGGATATTGAAGAGTTGTTGTCGTCTTTTTGTGATTTCGCGCAGTACGATGAGAAGGGTGCCAAGCACTATCTGGTGTTTTCGGACAAGGAACGGAGCGGAGACTGGACACTGATGGTTTATCGTGATGGTTTGATCACGGCGCACGGCCGGGGAATCGATTATTGTGACGTAGGTGAGCGTGTATTGAAGCGGGAAGAAGCGGGTAAGTTTGTCTGGAAAAATCGTAAAGCGATTAATGCTGTAATTCGAGAGAAACGTAAGGTTACAACTTCATAAGCTTGATGCACAAAAAGAAGGCAGAGGTTCTATAAACCTCTGCCTTTCTTCATTTTTCATTCAATTTTTATTCGGTAATGCCTACCTGATTCAATCCATCTTCTGTGGCCTGGGCTTCTGCGCTGTTTTCGCCATACAGATCAACAGCTGACTGAATCAAGGATTCTCTCGCATGACTGAAATCAGAATCCGGGGTTAGATAAACGGTTAAAGCGCGATAATAGATCTGCCCTAGTTTATCTTTACCAATCTGTTCGCCTGTCAGATATGCAGCATGGTTGATGATGGAAGAATTAATATGGACACCGCCATTATCCAAATCTAATGGAAGATCATAGTACTCGTCCATGTGAGATGGATACTTCCCGTTTCCATCTCCATATGAGGTGTATTTTTCCCCAACTGCATACTTGCTAGGGTTGCTCAGACTGCGAAGGGAGGTACGGCCGGACTCTCTAGCGTCTTCTGCCATAATGTCTTCCCCGATTTCCCAGTCCTCCTCATCTACTAAAGCACCGAAGATATCCGAGAAGGCTTCATTAAGTGCTCCGGATTGGAAACGATATTTCAAGCCCGCGGAGTATGTCGTAACCCCGTGTGTCATTTCGTGCGCGGCTACGTCTAGACCGGCGGATAGAGGTACGAAGAATTCGCCATCTCCGTCTCCGTAGGTCATTTGCTCTCCGTTCCAAAAGGCGTTGTTATAATCCTGTCCAAAATGGACCGAGGATTTGATAGCCATACCTTCTCCATCAATGGAGTTACGATCATGTTCTTCCAGGTAATAATCGTAAACTTCTTCTGAGTTGTAGTGTGCATCCACAGCCGGGCTGTCATAAGAATCTTTAAATGATGCGTCTGGTGAGCTGAAAAGGACCCCAGGGAACTGAAGATCACTATCGCCCCATTGATTTTTCATATCATAGGTGTAAATCCCTTCAAGGTCCTCGTGGGAATTATCAAACAGGTAAAAGTTTGTTCCCGGTTGAACGGTTTTATCGTTTTTATGTGTGATATGAAGCTTACGGTGATCTCCTAACACACCAATTCCGGATCCCTTGGACGATTGATAATCCTGTGCGTGCATAATTTTGTTGTATTGATCGATAACTTCGCCGGAATTCGCATCGACATAAACAGACCAGTTCCCCGGATTGTCACCAAGGAAATTCACATTTACTTTATAAGCTAAATGATTTTTACCTTGAAACGAGTAATAAACAAGCTCTGAGTCTGGTGATTCTACCAGTTGGTCTGGAGCCTCAACTGCTTTATTAGCCAGTTTTATACTTTCCGAAGCTGATAGGGAAGCTTTAGAAGGAAGCCCTTCTTTTTCAATCGCTTCGTTGAATTGTCCACTTACCGATTGAACGCGATTATCGCTGCTGTAATGCACGGTAACCTCGTTCCCTTCGACAGGGATATTGTTTTTCTTCTGCTGGAGCTTGACGTGAGTCATACCCAGCTCATCTTTCGTGACTTTAGTAGATTCCAGACTGTCTTCTGGTTTATCCATATTGAACTTCGCTTTATTTTTATTTAAAAATTCTTTCGCAGCTTTGCCATCTGCTGATT
>NZ_JBAPTY010000204.1:0-7137 GCF_049282395.1 Halobacillus sp.
TGTATTTGGTTGTACAAATGCATCTTAACGGAGGGCTTTTTTTAATTCAAGGACTCCTCTATTGAATCCCACAGGAATCTCCTGCGGGATGAACATGATCGGTGAGATCCCGCAGGGCTGTTAAGCCCGAGGAAGCTCAGCACATGGGATGTTCGACTAAGACCGCCACGTCCTGTGGCAACGTCGAACGACCCTGCGTCGTGCAGGGCCGAAAAGCGAAATCGTCCCCCACAGGACCAAATTCTCACAAAAGTCTCGAAATCAAGTCTTCAACAAACGGGAGCTTATCTACAACATCAAAATTTAAAAAGACCATAAAGAAAAGAGGGCACTCTGGAGCGCCCTCTTTTCTTTATTTTTCTGCTAATAAGTCAGCAAATGCTTTTGCATAAGGAGGCAGATCAGGCGGACGGCGGGCGGAAACGATGTGCTCATCTTTCACGACCGCCTCATCATACCAGGTAGCTCCAGCGTTTATCATATCGTCTTTAATACCAGGAGTACTTGTAACTTTACGGCCTTGCAGGATGTCTGCAGAGATGAGCACCCAGCCGGCATGGCAGATT
The DNA here is from genome assembly GCF_049282395.1 of Halobacillus sp. NCBI lineage: Bacteria > Bacillati > Bacillota > Bacilli > Caryophanales > Bacillaceae > Halobacillus > Halobacillus sp. The sequence continues at coordinate 567 of NZ_JBAPTY010000204.1, forward strand.
TGGCCGATCGGCTTTCGCTGTTCATTCATGTGCTGTACCATTTCGATGACTTTATCATAGCGACGAAGTTTATCCGGTGACCAGCCGCCTGGAACGAGAATGCCATCATAATCAGCGGGATTAATATCACCGAAAGCATAATCTGAAGTTGCTGGAACTCCGTATTTGCCTGGGTATTCTTTACCAGCTTCTTCCCCCACAAGGTGAACAACAGCTCCCTCTTCCTGTAGGCGGAGTAAAGGATACCATAATTCAAGATCCTCAAAATCTTTACTTACAAGCGCAATCACTTTTTTATTTTCTAATCGCATAAGTACCCTCCTTCATCATTACTCTTCTTTTATTCTATCAAACCCTTTTCAGGTATTCGAATCTTTAGACACGGCAAGAACCCACCAGATCAGTAAAGGCTGGAACAGTGGACGGACCCACAAAGCCGTCACATTTGTCCCCTCACTCCAAGGTGCAGGAATGCCATAAATGGCCGCGTAAATGTTTGCTGGAAGAACAATTACCAGAAAAGCAGCAGTAGCCCATCCGGCAGCCCTTCTCGTTTGGGGGAAAAGCAGGAGAAGAGCAAGCAGCCACTCCGTAATTCCCGTTACATAAACAATAATAAGCTTGTATGGTACCCACTGAGGAATCATCTGAGCAAACCCATGATCATAGATGAAGTGGGTGACTCCTGCAAAGAAGAAGGCAGCCGCAAAAATATAAAGGCCTAGTTGTCGTATAAATGTCATGTTTTCACTTCCTTTGATTACAAATAAACGTTCACTTTATAAAAAGATTTGAAACCTATGTACTAAAAAATTCGTAAAGAACTGTGCAGCTTCTCAATTAAATAATTCTATATATCCATGTCAAAAATTCAAAGTAATGTATAATAACTACTAAGTTCAGCATAAAGCTAAATAAGCTGCGAATCTACCACAAGCATAAGGGGACGAAATTTATGAAAAAGAAATTTACTTTGTTGATGGCGTTCATTATACTGTTAGCTTCAAGCCTGGCAGTCCCGGAAACCAGCCTGGCTTCTACGGGGAATGAAGGAATCAATGAAAAACTCGGCTTACCGATTGTAGTTTATGGAGAAGCATTATCCGATACCCAAAAATCAGAAGTTGTCGAACTGCTGGAAGTGAATCAGCATGAGCAAGTTGATGAATTTACAGTTAATGGTCAAGATTTAGCTAATTACATTGGTGGAAATCCGAATGCCAATATGTACTCTTCGGTTAAGATTATTCACAAGGATACAGGACAAGGATTGAATATAGAAATCGTTACTAAAGATAATATCACAGAAGTAACCAAGGAGATGTATACAAACGCTCTATTGACGGCAGGTGTTCAGGATGCCGACGTTCTGGTTGCTTCCTCAGTTAAGGTTAGTGGACATTCAGCGCTGACAGGAATTTATAAAGCTTATGATGCTAAAGGTGTTAAACTGGATGAAGGCCGTATGCAGGTAGCGAGTGAAGAACTGGACGTTGCTACTTCTATTGCCAAGGAAGAAGGAATAAGTCAGGCGGAAATAAGTGAACTGCTGACAGAAATAAAAAAAGCAATTGCTGAACAGAACCCTGCCACCCGTGAAGAAGTCGAACAAATTGTTAAAGAACAACTTCAGGCATTAAACATTGAACTTAGTGCTGAAGACCGCCAAAGGCTAGTGGATTTGTTTGAGCAAATGAGAGACCTGAATATTGATTTCGATCAGGTGAAAAACCAATTAGATGATTTAACTGGAAATATTCAAGATTTAATCAATGATGATGGATTCTGGAACAGCCTCCGGGCGGCTGTTAAAGACTTCTTTCGCTCCTTGAGCAACTTTATCAGTTCCCTGTTTTAAACTCACTTAAGAATTTACATGATCTGGAACACCTCAGGTCCTCCCTATATTAGGAGGACCTGAGGTGTTTTTAATGGGAAGAGATGGATTGTTCGGCAATATGGTTTTTAACGTAATCATTATTCCAGTGGACATAATGTCCGCCATCAACACGCTTAATGGTTAATTTAGAATTTCTGCGTTGAAGGAGTCGATCAATGGCTTTAATTGTACGGGCTTCTTCTGACTTATTTACACCTTTAAAAGAAGCATAGTAAAGAGTAGTAGGAACGAGCATTTTTTGAACCATTGATGCTAGAGGTATATTGTAGAAACCAAACATGACATTCAGTCCCTCGGGGGTCACCTCGCACGGGGTGTAAAAGGTTTGGTCAATATAATTTGTTTTCTTCAGATTTGTGGCTTTACAAAAACGGTGAATGTCATTCTCGAGATCTTCGGATGGTTGGCTTGAAAACAATGGATGTAGGACTTTTAAGACAGGACGTCTGCATAAACGGACCATCAAATTCAACATAGGGAAAGCCAGCGCAAACGGTCCAAATTCATGGACTGGAACTCTAGGGAAATCTTTGTGACCTTGATCGAGTAAAAACAACTGAGAAACACGTTCAGGATAATAGTAAGCAAACGAAATCGCAAACCCTCCCCCCAGGGAATGACCGATTAAGAGTATTTTTTTAATACCTTGTTTGTCTAAGTATTCTTTCAGCCAATCAGCAATTACTTTTGAAGTGCACCTTTCAGAAATACCTGTGCTTCTGCCTATGCCAGGAAGATCTATCATATGAACGCGGAAATTTCCCTTAATATGTTCAGCTATATTTAAACCTTCTACACCAGGCATGCCTCCAGCAGGTAAAAAAATGGCGTCCTGCCCAGTTCCTATTATTTCTGCATAAAAATCCTCCATATTGTTCCCCTCGCTTCATCATAGTTGGACCTGCAAATCCTTTCATTCAGCTTAGCTTAAATAATCCTCATAAGTAAAATCATTCCACCTCAGGTCATCCATAATCTGGGTGAGCTGAGGTGGAATGATTAACCATACAAAAAAAGCGTTCCTACCCGGAACGCTTTTTTGTCAGTTGGCTGCTGTTTTAACATCTTCAATGATTTGATCGTAGGGGACATCTGTGTCTCCTCTGTATTTTTTTAACACGTTGCCATCTTTCCCAACAAGATAGAAGGAGGTACCGTGGGTTACTTGATCATTGCCTTCTGTTTTTTGAACGGGAGCTTTAAAACTTTCCTGAGCAAAATTTTGAATTTGTTCCTGCGTGTAACCCGTCACAAAAGTCCAGTTACTATAGTCCACACCATATTTATTTCCGAATTCCTTTAATTCATCAGGAGAATCCACCGTGGGATCTACGCTAAATGAAACGATTTCAGCATCTATGTCTTTTTCCTGAAGTTGATCCTGTATCTGAGCCATATTGCGGGTCATGGGCGGACAGACCGTATTACAGGAAGTAAAGATGAAGTCAGCCAGCCAAACTTTTCCTTCCATATCCTCTACAGCAAAATCAGCCTCTTCCTGCGTGGTTGCTTTGAAATTCTGTGTTTCCCAATCAAGTGTATTTTCAAGTTCACCACTGCCGCATCCTGCAAGCAATAGTGTGAACAAAAGTGTCATGCTAAGTAAGATGAAATGCTTCATAAAGCTTTTTTCTCCTTCCAAAATAGGATGTACGTCCTCAGTTTACGCTCGAATAAATCAAAGTGTCAATTGAATCTCCATCTGTTAATAAAATAGACACAGTTGGCTTTTTAATTATAGTTCAAATGTAAAATATTTACTTAATAGTATAAAGACCTGAAAATCGGAAAAGGCTAAGGTACCAGGATGGATGAGCGGGGGATTATAAATGCCTTATTTTACTGAAAAACATGGAAAACAATTATTTTATGAAGATAAAGGAAATGGGGAAGCGATCATATTTATACATCCGCCAGGGATGGGAAGGAAAGTATTTAGACAGCAGCATGCTTTAGCTGAACACTTCCGAATTATATTTCCTGATTTAAGCGGGAATGGAGATTCGGAACTCGTGACTAAAGCTCCTGATATTACCTTCTATGCAAAGGAGATTAAACAATTAATTGACCATTTGAGGATTGATAAAGTAACTCTTGTTGGTTATTCATGCGGCGGGATGGTTGCTCAGGAATTTGCATTAACTTATCCTAAGCGAGTCCACGCGCTTGTATTGGCAGGGGGATTTCCAAAGGTCGATACTGGCGGATTGCGATTTGAATTTTTAGTAGGCATGGAGTGGGTAAGAAAAAGCCCCGAGACGCTCGCTAAATTATTAAGCAATTCTCACTTTAGAGATCCGATCATTAAGCGGGATTTAAGTGAACATATGGCTAAATCCAGTCCGGATGCGTGGTATGAGTTCTATAACAGAGGGTTTCGTTTCGATTGCAGCCGAAGACTTCCTAAATTAGAAGTGCCGCTTCTTCTTATGTATGGAACGAAGGAATTCTGGATTAATCACCACGTTAAATATTATTTTAACTGTCCTGATACGACCCTTGTTTACATTGAAAGGGCATATCACCAAATTCCGGCGACGCATTGGCCAATCTTTAATCAATACATTAAAGAGTTTATTGAAAAAAATGTATTATCAAAAAAAGCAGAGATTTGATCACTGCTTTTTTTATTTTCTCTCTGCTTCAAACGTCTGGTCGATCTGCTCGGTAAAGACCGCATTTTTTAAGGTTATTTCCAGATTGGAAGCATCTTGGACAAGCGAATCCTTAACATTAATATAGGCGCTGTCTTCCGATCCACCGTACTCAACATTGGCTTCCTTTCCATTATCACTTTCGATATGGACATTTTTAGGTCGTTCAAAAGCAGGGCTGCCCATTTGTCTGGGAGAGATGCCGATTAATTTTTTGGGCTGTTCAAAATCTTGAGGTCTAAATCCTAGTCGTACATCCATTCCGTGCTCACCATGAGTATTTAATTGCTCGATATAAACATTCGTATTATATATTTCTGCTGCCTTTTTATTCACACTTGTGTTTCCTCTTACCTTCGGATTTATCTCTGAAAGATCTACATTAAAAGAAAATGAATCCCCACTAGTTAAATGGACATTTTTCACTTCAAGTGATACCTCTTCTGGTATAGAATAGACCGGTCTGAAATATCCTTCATAGATGTTCTCTTTACCTTCTACTTTTTGCAGGAAAGGAGTGATAGGAACCTGCTTTCCGTCTTTGGTTATTAAAGTAGCGTTCAGGGAAGAATTAAATTTCGCTTGCTGATGATCGACCCTTACCTTGAGAAAACTTTCTGTAATCCCCAGGTTAATTTCTAAAGGTTCGACGGTTAGTCCGTCATTTTGATATATTCTATCAAAGGTGTACTGCCCTAACCGGTTCTTATCGGGGTCGAATGTGTACTGAACTGGCATGGACTTCGACTCGTACATACTTCCATCAATCCGGAAGGTCATCGAGGTTAAAAGCTGTTGGTTAAACTCTTCAGGATTAGGAACCATCCGGTCCGGTTCTCCCTCTTTAGGGATCGGTATCGTTTGGACCATACTATAAAGACGATTTTCAAAAATAACCCCCTCTCCATACTGCATTGGCGGTGCATGAGTGGAAAGTGTTTGAGTATCAGCATCTTGTTTCTTTTTCAATTTCACTTCTTCTACCGAAGGGACATTATTCACATAGTTATTGGTTTCTTCCGTGATTAGCGCAGATAAATCAATACTGTAAAAGATATAAATAGAGCGACCGCTATGCCATACTTGATTAATTTGCATTCGTCCATCCCGCTGCGGCAGCTTTGCAGTTTCTTGAGGAAAAGTCGTTAATCCCTTCTCCTTTGCAATCTCAAGCCCTGGCACTCTTTCTTTATAAAAATCATTTATTTTCTCGTAGCTTTCAACTTCTTGCCATTTGGTCGGCAGATCGTCCTGATTTACGGGTTTTGCCTTCCGTTGTGGTTTGGATTTCTGACTGTATGTAATTCGATCCTTACTGTCTGATGTCGTCACGTATGTTCCTATCGCAAAAATCAGCAGAACGGCTATAATCCCCAGCCATTTCCATTTGTTTTTGTTTTTCCACATATGTATAACCCTTTCTATCGTTTAGTTCCTATTATCCGGCTTAATGTAATTTAATGGTAATTTTCTTTTCGTTAATCCTATATCTATTATACTAATAATAACAGAATTTTCGGAAATGGATGGGTTTGAATTTGGAATCGAAAATGACCGAACGTGCTAGCAGGTGGATCATAGTTATAGCATCTGTCGAAACGATGGTTTTGTCACTAATTCAAACAGCTTATATCAACTTCGATGGATTTATGATTTACGAAACTGGATTATTTGTTTGGAGAGTTCTTGATTAAGAATCTCCCACCTGATAAAGGGAGTGGGGGGAGTTCAAAAGTTCTCCGCGTGGAAAGACGGGGAAGCGCAGACTTTTTACTCGAAAGTAACATGCAGAAAGAAGCTTTTACGTACGGCTCCGCTGATTTAAGAAGGTAATAGTAAAGCCTGGCTCCAATGTATTGGAGTCAGGCTTTTAATCTTCGTCTGTGTAATGATGATACATAGCTTCGCCTTCGGAAGGTTTTTCTTCAACTTTTGACTCTTGTTGAGGAACGAAAGCTTTTGTGTACGTTAGACGGCTGCTGAATATCTCGGCAGCTTCGTTCGTATCCTCCACTTT
>NZ_JBAPTY010000205.1:0-18768 GCF_049282395.1 Halobacillus sp.
TAAATTTCATCCTGATGGTGAGCGCGTTTATCAACAAGCTGTATAATAGGCTTACTTGTAAAAGGCGCATGGTTCAGAATAGAACCATGCGCCTTTTTTCAATAATATACGCCCGTCCTGAAACGGAGTCTTACAGAACCGGAACCTATACTTTGTTAAAATCATCTCTAGTTGATTAAAAAATTTCCCAAAATAAAAGCAGTCCAGTTGAGGGTACGTAAAGGTTTTATCCCCCAAAACTGAACTACTATGCCATTTAACCAATCGTTCTCTATTCCAGCTATGCCGCTATCTACTGCGTCTGCGGTTGGACTTTCTAGTGGTGACCTCTTTTTGAGGATCCTGCTTTTTAATCCAGCTCAAATATTTTTCCATATCGGGATGTTCACGCAGACGCTCAAGAGTATGATAAAAGTTCGCGAGTTCTTCATTGGTGAAGAGAGCATGAACCTGCCGGTGACAAGCACCACACAGCCACACTGTAACGCCCATGGCTCCGCCGTGCTGTCTTGGAATTAGGTGGTGTTCCGTCGTTCTGACCGGCGTACGAAAACACAATTCACATGTACCTTCCATTTAATCGACCTCCACAAGTATCGACCCTTCAAACAAGTACAGACAACTCTTACGAACCGGCTCTTTCCAAATCTTTTCTAATGCATACCGGTACATCTCTATTTGGGTACGGTAGCGATCTTTCATGGTTTCTTCTACCGACTTCTTCTCAGGGTCAATTTGATCAGATTTGTAATCCAGGATCATCCAACCATCTTCATAAGGAATCATAGCGTCAATAACCCCCTGAATGAAAACCTGTTCATTTTCTGGTGACTCCCAATCAGGATACACCTCACGAGCCGGCAGCGTGAGACTGAACGGCACCTCTCGCTCCACATGTTCCGCTTCGATTACAAATTGCCCAACAGAGGTTTCAAAGAATGCCGCAACTGCTGCTGTATCGATAACGTCTGCTTCCTCACGGAGAAGCACGTCTTTAAGTACCAGATGTTCGACAAACTCTTCCACCTCTTCAGAACTATGTTTATGGGACATTGGAATATGCTGCATAACGGTATGCATAGCACTACCTTTTTCAGCCGCAGACAATCTTTGATCCGCTTGCATAAACCTTGGCCGTTTCTGGATTGGAGCCTGATAAGGAACCAGCAGCTGGTCGCTTGAATACTCATCTTTCGTTTCGCGCTGCCTTTTAATTTCTGTAACGGTCTGTTTAGCCCGCGAGTAGGCTGCTTTATGATGAGGATACACGAAGCTTAACCGCTTCTCGACCATATCTTTTCCTTGAGCATAGTCTTCTGCGGGCTGCCAATCTTCAATAGCTGTGCGCAGTTCCTCGTCCCTTTCCTCCTGAGATTCATCAAGGACGGCGAATTGACTGCCATGCGCTATATTCACTTTCCACTCCGATGCATCTGCATAAATGTCTTCGGATGTGGTCACTTCAATACTGCCACGGAGCTCTTCGGCGTGCTGATGACGGATCAGTGCCGGCCCTACCCAGTCCAGGTAGGATTTAGCATCTAGCCGGTCGTGAGGCGGTAGTACCCATTCCGGTGAATCGAGGAACGTCTGCCACTTTTCCTGTTTTTTATCAAAAGAAGCAACATTTCCAACCATAACCAGCTTCTCCTTGGCCCGGGTCATGGCTACATATAAGACTCGCATTTCCTCCGCCAGCAGCTCTCTTCGCTTGGCCTGCTTTAAGGCGTGATAAGCAAGCGTCGGATACATCAGCCGCTTATGAGGGTTAATATATCTTGAACCAAAACCATAATCTTTATGAAGCAAGTACCGATCCTTCAAGTCCATCATATTGAACTGTTTATCCATCGCCCCTAAGATGACAACGGGAAACTCCAGACCTTTACTTTTGTGAATGGTCATAATCCGGACCACGTCTTCCTGTTCGCCAAGAGCACGTGCCGCTCCCAGATCATCGCCTCGCTCTTCCATTCGTTCAATGAACCTCAGAAAACGGAACAATCCCCGGAAGGATGTGGACTCATAGGACCTCGCTCTGTCATAAAGAGCACGGAGGTTGGCCTGACGCTGGCGTCCGCCTGGCATGCCTCCCACGAAGTCATAATACCCCGTTTCTCGGAAGATATCCCAGATCAGTTCCGATAAGGCTCCCTGTCTGGCCCGCTCTCTAAAGCTTTCAAGCAGTTTGAAAAAGCTTTCTACCTTCCTGCCTAATTCATCATTTCCGGGATACTCTTTCATAGCTTCGTAATAGCTGACCCGCTTCCTGGCAAGTCTGAGCCTTGCGAGCTCGTCCTCATTCAGTCCGACGATTGGAGACTTCAGGACAGAGGCGAGCGGTATGTCCTGCATCGGATTATCAATGACTTTTAACAGGCTAAGCATAATCTTAATTTCAATCGCTTCAAAATAGCCGGTCGAAAGTTCCGCATAGACCGGAATACCCTGATGTTTCAGTTCATCGACGATCATCGGCGCCCAGGTCATCGAGCGCATTAACAGGACAATATCCCGGTACTGAATCGGACGCTTCGTTCCCGTTTCCTTATCCATCACTTCAAGAGGAGGCTCTCCGTCGTGGCCGAGCCATTTTCGAATCATCTGTCCGTAAGCTCTCGCTTCTAACTGGGCTTTCTCCAGGTCTTTATATTCTTCGTTCTCTTCCTGTTCATCCTCTTTGGATTCCCGGTCGATCACAAAGAGTTCAGCTTCAGGACTTGAAGGCGCCCATTCGTCATACGAGAGATTACTGTAGATAAGCTCGGCTTCTTTCTCATATTCCATTTCCCCGACTTCTTCATCCAGCACCTGACGGAAAATATAGTTGGTCGCGTCCAGCACCTGCTTCCGGCTTCTAAAGTTGCGGGCTAAGTCAATCCGTTCGCCGTCGTTTTCAAGATAGCCGTAAGATTTATACTTTTGGAGAAACAAGGAAGGTTCAGCATGACGGAAACGATAAATACTCTGTTTCACATCCCCCACCATAAACAGGTTCCCGGCTTCCGGACCATCGGTTAATAAACGAAGCAGTGTCTCCTGTACCAGGTTTGTATCCTGATATTCATCAATCAGCACTTCACTGAACTGCTGGTGAAAGCCGGCTGCTACAGAGGAAGGAACCGGCTGTTCCGGCGTCGAGGATTCATCAAGCAGAATCTGAAGACAGTAATGTTCCAAGTCCGAGAAGTCCACAATTGCTTTTTCTTTTTTTAACTGTTCATAGCGCTGTTTGAAATCTTTCACCACTACAGCCAGTTGTTCCATAACCGGATAAAGTTCCTGCATATCCTGTAAATAACTGCTCAAAGATCTTGAAAACCACTCATCCCGCATTTCATTCCAGCGTTTCTTATAGCGGTCCCGGATTTTCTTAGCCTGTTCTTTCTTCTCTTCATTGCATTCCATTTTCTTCTTAGAAAGGGTGGCGAAGGACTGCTCACTAATATACGATTGCAACTCTTCCCAGGAGTGAGCCATCGCCCCTTTAGCCTGTTGAATCATCTCAAGATCGGAGTCGGCGGTTTCCCCGTACGTATAAGGACCATCCGGTTCTTTGGTAAGCTCCAAAAATTTATGAGCTTCCGCTTCCATCGCTTTTAAGTGACTGCTGACTTCATCTTTCAATAGATGAAGCCATGGAAGCTGATCTTCTCCATCCACTTCCTGTACGTTGTACATCTGCACCATTTGATCCAGCCATACTTCCGGCCATGGATTCTGCGTAGCAAACGTGTACAGTTCAAGAATAACCTTCTCTACATCCAGATCACTGCGATCACTCGAGAAACGGTCCACAATATCAAAGAATCTCTCCTGCTCTTCTCCTTCTTTCCCGTACCAGTCCTCGAACAGCTCCTCCAATACTTCCTGCTGAATAAGATCGGCTTCTACCGTATCGGCAATTCGAAAGCCCGGGTCAAGGTCAAGCCGGTAAGCATACCTGCGCACCACTTCCATACAAAAAGAGTGCAGCGTAGAAATCGATGCATTCTGTAGCAGCGACAGCTGTTTCTTCAAATGATGAGAGCCTGGATTTGCTTCCAGCGCTTTACTTAATGCCTGCCCCACTCGATTTCTCATCTCCTGCGCTGCTGCATTCGTAAACGTAACGACCAGTAAAGAATCAATGTCCGCTGGATCCTCTTCATGAAGCAGTTTTTGAATGATCCTTTCCACAAGAACCGCCGTCTTCCCAGATCCAGCGGCAGCAGCTACCAGAATATTCGAGCCATGCGTATAAATCGCCCGCTCCTGTTCTTCTGTCCAACTTACCAAGCAGATCCCTCCTCTCTATTCATCATTCGTTCCAATACATCTTCATCTTTCAGTTCTTTCAGTTTCCGGAAATTATTTTCCTCAAGGGTAGGGTCAAATTGACAGACGGAACGGTACGGGCAGAAATTGCAGGCGCTTTGCTGTTTCTGCTGGTAAGGATTCAAATCCACTTTTCCGTCCGTAATATTTGTACCCGCACGGCTCATCAGCTCCCGGATGTAGTAACTCAGTTGCTGGAAACGTTCGGCATCAGCGGTTTTAGAATTTTTATAAAAACCGCCTTTGGCTTTCAGACCAGCCGGAACAATCTGGCTGTGGCCTTTCTCAAGCCCTGTATCCATCATCTGGATGATACGCTCGTTTTCAAGCAGCAGTCCCTGCATTTTGAACTTCTTGAAAATCTCTTCTTCAATCGCCGCATCCTGAAGCATCCGGCTGCCTGTAATCATCGGATTATGAACGTGGAAATAAAGAACCCCGGCCGGAGAAGCCGCCGTTCCAAGCCAGTGCTCGGCATTGGTGAGGACCACGTCCAGATAAGCTAGCATCTGGAGGGAGAGACCATAGTAAACGTCCATCAAACTCAAGCCCTTGGCGCTTGATTTATAATCTATAATTCTCAAATAAAGATCTTCTTCCGTTAAGGCTTTATCCACACGGTCAATTCGGCCGCGCAGCATCAGTTCATAACCATTAGGTAAATCAAGGGAGAGCGGCGGAAGTTTTGCATCATTACCCGTTCCAAATCCTAATTCCAATCCCACAGGTGAAAAGTCACTGCTTCTCGCCTGCTCACTCAGGACAAATGCGGCACGTGCGATGACCTGCTGCAATTTCTTCTGGATATATTGATACCGGTTGGAACTGTGAAGAATTTGATTTTGAAGGATCGGAGCCAGCTGCTCAGTCGCTTTAGCGGCATAGCTGTTCGTTTCCTGTTTATTCAGCTGGGCAAAATCCCGGCCCTCTCCTTGAATCCACTCTGTAATCTGCTTGAGAGCCTCATGGAAAAGCTGACCGATATCCGGAGCATCCAGTTTATACGTACGGCGCTCTTCCAGGTTCAAGCTGTGTCTTGCAAAATATTGATAGGAACAGCTGTGATAGGTTTCAAGTCTCGATACACTCGTTTTCACCTGCTTATCAAACAGCTGTCCCGTCGTCTCTTCCCCCAGATCCACTGGCTGATTATTGTAAAACAGACTTTCCAGCACGCGGTGTGTTAATCCATTGGGATCTTCCCGTTCGATATACCAATTCAGTACACTCCACCATACCGGCTGCATGGCATATCCTTTTAAATACCTGGCAAGCTGTGAAGTAAGGGCTGATCTCGTTTTGACCGGTGTCGTAATAAAACGTTCCGCTTCATGAAGATCATCTGGATCCTGCAGCAGGACATGGTCTTTACAGGAAGGAAACAATTCTTCCAGTCTTTGAATAATCGCTGCTGGAATTTTTGATTTGCCTTCTTCATTGCTTAAAGGATAGCTGACCCACAAATGGTTTTTAGGCATGGTTAAGGCTAAATACACATAAAAGCGGTCATCAAGCAATTGCCGGTTGCTGCCGTCTGCGAGCTGCAGCCCGTGCTCAGCCAAAAGAGAACGCTCCTGTTCGGAGATCATCCCGTCACTAGGTGGTTTCATCGGCCACAGACCATCGGTGACCCCTAACAAAAACGAGGCCTTAATGCCCGTGATTCTGGACCGGTCCACACTTCCTACAATCACATGATCCATACTCGGAGGCACGTGAGCGAAATTAAGAGATTCGAGTCCACTGTCCATCGTATTCCGGAACACCTGGAGAGACATTTTTTCATCTCCTGCCATTTCCACCATTTCGTCCAGAAGCTGAAGGAACGCATCATAGACCTGCTCCTGTTCCCGGCCCCTCTCGATCTCACCGCTTTCATCATAGCGGTTACGCCACTCTTCCAGCTGTCTGGGTACTTGCAGATGTTCAAGCCACTCATAAATGACTACGGCTTTTTCTTCAATTGTATCTACCGCGCGAAGTCGTTCATCGAAATCCTCCAGCGCTTCACGTACCTGCTTCCGATACGCATTAATCCGCTGTTGTTTTTGCTTTTCCTCATCGGTCTGAGAAGCTTGCTCAAATCCTCTAAACCGCTGATAAATCCACTCCTTGTTTGAGAACCATTGCGTCCTCGAGCGGATCCCGTATTCCAGGACATAGTTCTCCAGTTCATCGATCGCATTCTCATTGAGCGGATAAGTCCGATTCGTAGCTGGAATAAATCCAGTTTTCAACAGGCGGAAAAGCGCATCGTACCGAAAGTTTCCTTCTACTACATCGAGGCCTGAGCGGACGAGCTCAATCATAGGGTGATTCAGCATCGTTCTTTTTTCATCAATAAATACTGGAATTCCGTAGTCATTAAACAAGGTTTCAATTAAGCTGTGATAAACCTCAGGTTCCCGCATAAGAATCGCCATATCCTTATAACGATATCCCTCTTCACGTACCAGCCGTAAAATTTCCTGGGCCGCGCCTTCCACTTCGGCACGGGGATGAACAGCCTCAGCAATGTGAATTGGTGCCTCCCTTTCAAAAGCAGGAGCCGGGCGCTGATCAAAGTATTTCTCCAGATGCTGAAAGGCTGGCTGATCCTTCATGCGACCTTTCGTATGATCGAGAATGACCACCTCATCCACCTGAGCGCCAGCTATCCTCGTAATTTCTTTTAAATTCAAATATGTTTCTTTCGTTTCGTGGAAAAGATCAAGTTCCGGATTTGCATCTCCCTCTGGCCGTTCCGTCGTTAAGGTTACGTGAACCTTGTCCACCTTTTTCAATAACTCTTCCAGTACACCGCATTCCTGTGGCGTGAAACTATGGAAGCCATCAATATAAACTTCGGCGCCTTCCAAAAAGCCTGCTTCCGGAATTTTACTGGCGAGCAGCTGCAATTGATCCTCGCTGTCTATGTACTGCTCACGCAAAGCATCCACCAGGCGGTCGTAAATATAATTTAAATCATCAAGTTTATCTCTTAATCCTTCTTCCTGGCTCGTCGTATGCTGAAAGCGGTCGAGCCCTTCCATTTGAGCATGAAGGTCCTCTGGAGTAATCCGGTACCGTTTGAATTCGGTTATCATACCTTCCAGCTGTTCAATGAAACCCTGCTTTTCGATCGCCTTCTGAAATACTTTCCAGTCAGACGTACGCTCTTCCACGATTTTACGAAGCATCATCTGGACACCAGTAGACGTCAAAAACTTTTTCGTACCGCCCCCGGTCTCCTGTAGAACCCTCCAGGCAAGGCGTGAAAAGCTGAACACTTGCGCCCGGATCGAGCCTTCAATCCCCTCTCGTTTCAGCAGCGCGTATTCCTGCTGAAACGTCATTTGTTCTGGAACGATATAGATAATAGGAGGCCCTTTAGGGTCTTCTTTTAATCTGCCTTCAATTTCTTCTAAGCATCGTGTGCTTTTCCCTGCTCCTGAGCGGCCGAGCAACAAACGCATCCCCATAAAACACACTCCTTCCTTCCATTTCCTTTCCTACTAGTTTATCATTTTTTTCGTATTCTGCAGCCGAATGTGCTTTCTTTTCCAGCTGCTTACGGACTCGTCATCTATAAATCTCCATAAAAAAACCGCCCGACGGACGGCTGGAATTCTTTTCTAAAATTGTAAAGCTAATTGGGAAAATGGCCAGTAGCGGACATCCACTTTTCCCACCACCGCTTCAATGGGTACGAAACCAAAATAGCGGCTGTCCAGACTGTCCCTGCGATTATCTCCTAAAACAAACAGGTGGCCTTCAGGAACCTCCATCTGACCGGTGACGCCTACTAAGGTAAAGTCGCTTGTGAAAGCCTTACCGTCATGCGGTCTCAACGGCTCCAGATAGGCCTCGTTCACGCGCTTTCCATTCACGTAAAGCTCGTCATCCCGCACAGCGATTTCATCTCCTCCTACACCGATCACCCGCTTCACATAATCTTCCTTTTCGTTAGCATGGAAAACGATCACGTCCTGTCTTCCAATGTCCTGTAAATCATAGACGACTTTATTGACCATCAATAAGTTCCCGTCATACAAAGTAGGTTCCATGGATTTGCCATCCACAATATAGCTTGCGAAAAAGAAAGAACGAAAAACGAAAGCTAGCAATAAAGCAAGCAATACAGTCCGGATGAGATTACGATATTTTTTCATAGTTTAATCCTCCAGGTCTTCTTTCTACCCCTATTTTACCCTTCCCGGATTAAACTTAATCACTTACGCGCCCCCTTCTCTCTGCTCTTCTCTGAATCCGCTTTTCTATGTATTTCCCTGCCGTCCAGAATAATAGAATACAGATTCCAACAATGACCGATTTCATCGGATTTTGAGCAAACGAAGCGATACTTGAGCCCACATAAGCAATCGTAAAAATCATAACCGATTTTCCTAAAATCGCCGCTAGCATAAACTGCTGCCGGCTCACGTTCGATAGACCTGAGACGACATTAATAATGGATGAAGGTGAAAATGGAAAGCACATTAAAAGAAATAAAGGACCGAACCCATGCTCTTCCACCCAGGTCATGACCTTTTTCACCTGTTCATGACGTGTGATAAAACGAAGGAACCGTTTTCTTCCAAGCCTTCGAATAATAAGAAAAACGCAGAGGGCGCCCACTACGGAACCAATCCATGAATACAAAAACCCTTTAAACAAGCCATACACGACTGAGTTTGCCAGTACAAAAGCCACTAACGGCAGGATCGGCAGAAAAGCTTCCAGCAAAGGAAGCAGGATGCCCGGCAGTGGGCCGAAACTTTCTAATTGCTCCAGCTGCTGGATCACATAATCAAACAGCTGATCGTTTTCAGCCATTCTTTTGTAACGTTCAAGTGAGAAAGTAAGTAAGTACATGAGACGGTGCTGCTCCTTATTCACACCGAGAAAACCAGTGCTTCTTTTCTCCATTTTATATGAAACCTTCTCGTATGCCTACCAGAAATCTGTTTATTCTTAGCTTCCCCATCTATTGCCATTTATAACCTTTTCCGAAATTTACTTGCATAATATGTTCCTTCACGTGATATAATAAAAACAGAACAAACGTTCCCTTTTGGAGGAGAATAGTATGCGTTATTTAAAACAAAAAGAGCTGGATCTGGCTTCACGCTATTTATTTCTATCAATGGCGATTGCTGTCATCAAGCAGGATCGAAAGCACTTTGAATTAGGGAAATTCAAAATAAAAGAACCTTATTTAGAACTGTTGGGAAAGATGGAGTTGGAAGCCCGCGAAGAACGGAGAAAGCTCCGCCAGAAAATGGATCACCACAAGCTGCAAGTCGTTGAGACCGGCAGAAATGATTCATTCACCTCATTTTTATTCTTAGCTCATGGCTACGAAGAGAAACGAAACTACTTTAACCCGGCCATCCGCAAGAAAGTAGAAGTGATTCTATCAGAACTTATGAAGAGGTCCCAAACCTCAAATCGTGAGAAGCATCCAGCGGGGGTTGAGAAGCGTGCAGACGATCTTCAAGAATAAATCTGAAATGAGCGGTGCGGTGAAGCTGGTTGGCAAACATCCCCACCGATACGGGGAGATTGAGGCTCGTCCCATTGGAAAATTGTATCGTTGTCGTATGATCGCTTTCACCCTTGTGGGAATGAATGTATTTTAAAGCGATCCAGGAGCACTCTTTACGTTTAGGAGAAATAATTGGGAAGAAATATATACCCATTGCTTCAGATATCACAATAGGAGGTTTGTGGGTATAGCTGGTCACTTGCTTTGTACCTAGAATACGGCCTTCCAGACTGCTTGCAAAATAACGGCAGGAATCATCGACCACCTGGCTTGGACATTTTAACACTTCAAAGCTTCCATGCTGCTCAACCACGTGTGTAATCACTTGACCTTGCTGATCATACTTAGCAATCAGGGCCATCGTTTGAGGGTTCACCTCATATTCTTTTTTTTGAAGATACTCCATTCTAGTAATCATCCTTTCTATTAAGCCGGCGGTAGTTCTACCTGGACCCCGCCGCTTATCTTCTTAAATTTACCATAATACTGAGTATAAAGTCTAAACATTCTTAATAAATGTGGAATTATACCAATTCTGATATACTACGGTTATGCCTCCTCTTTTAGCCTGGCGGGTTGTTCTCTGTCTCCTTCTTCCTCCCTTTGACCGAAGTCCGGATTCAGCAATGTGAAAAAATCGAGTTCTGGCTGAAGATTTGGTTTATCTTTCAATTGACGTACCCCCATGTCATTTTTCAATTATTCTAAAGGAGGAATATACGTGTGGAACCGTAAAAAAAAGCAAAAACCTAAGCATAATGATCAACCTCTGGAAATCAGTGATCTCTCCATCGACGATATCAGAAAAGCGGTTCATGCTTTCGCTGATCACAAACCTAAAGAAGTTCCTCTTAGTGTCGTGATCAATCAGGATTTAACTCTCGATTACGAACTTCTTGCTCCCTATTTACACGCTATTCCCAGAAAAAACTTTTACATGTCACGAAAAACGTACGAGCTGTTTGAAGAGGAAGACTTACAACTGGCTAAAGATATTGATGCCGTGCAACAGGCTGTAGATGAGTACATGAAACAAACTCAGGAAGTTCCCGTGATCGATAATGACCCATATAAGAAGATAAATTATTATAAGCTTGAAAAGCTCGGCCTGTTACCCGAAAGGCCAAAACGGGACTTTTATATGACAACTGAAGAATTTATGATTACGTACAAGAAACCAAAGTAAGCGAGTCTACAAAGAATCGGGCAGAAATTGCTTTCTTAAAAAAATACAAAAAAAGGACCAATGCTATTGGAAGCATTGGCCAAAGAGACGACTGGTTAACTTTTGAGTGAGGGATTAAATTTGAAAAAGTTCCTGTAAGGAAACTCCTTCACAGAATACACTCATCAGTAACAGAGTTACTGACCTATTTATGATCACCACATCATAAATAGTAAAATCAATAAGCATCATCGCTTATCTATTCTTATTGTAATATACAAATTATCAAGATTCACCGAAAAGATATTGCGGAAGACCGCAACCGATTGCGAATTTACTAGGATATGACATCTTACATCCAATACTTTACAAAATGAACGCTTATATTTGGGCTATATAACTTCTTTTGCTCCTTTCCCATTCAAATAATCTTCATTTCCTTTCCCGGAGAAAAACATACAATCTCTTAAATTAATTGATTTTCTTTCTTCTGTTTTTGTACGTGTAAGGGAAGCATTGCGGGGTGCCGCATCAGCAGCATGCACTCTTCCGAAACATATACTCAATAATAATGTAAGATAAGATCCATTTTGCACTAAGAAAGGAGCCGACCATGACCATCCATTTCGTAGAATTAAAAGAACCATCCTGCCATCTGGTTGATACATTTAACCGATGGGAAAACGACCCTGAACTCATTCCACTCACACGCCCCAATCAAAACCAGGCTGAGGTAGAGCGACGGTCGCTTATGACCCTGGAAGATTTACAAGACAGCCTCGCTCATCACTACGTTTACCTTATCTACGTGAATGAACAACTGGTCGGCTCAATGAATTACATGGTTGATCCAGAACACCTTTACAAAAAAGAACCTGGAACAGCCTGGATTGGAATTACCATAGGGGAACCAGAAGGCAGAGGTAAAGGAGCAGGGTACAAAGCGATCCGTTTTTTAGAAAAGCAAATCAAAACGCAAGGACTCGTCCGTATCGAACTAGGAGTATTTGAGTTTAACCACATCGCCCAGAAACTGTATCAGAACCTAGGATATAAAGAGATTGGCCGTATCCCTGATTTTACTTATTGGCAGGGACAAATGTGGGAAGATATTCGCATGGAAAAATATACAGAAGAGATTTAATTAAAAACCACAAAAAAGTGACCCGTAGGAATCAAAAAAAGATTCCGGAGAACAATATGTTCCCGGAACCTTTTTTAAATGGAGGCATGTATAAGTCGACTCTGCCAAACTCCATGTGAATTATTAAAAATAAGCTCCCGTTAGATGAAGACTTGATTTCGAGACTATTGTGAGAATTTGGTCCTGCGGGGGGACGATTTCGCTTTCCTGCCCTGCACGACGTAGGGCCATAGGAAAGGGTTCAAATGTGGAATCACCCCGAAAGACACGACCAGCATAAGCCGAGCATCAAAAGGATGGTGGTTTTTCCCTCCGTTGATGAATGGCTTATGTCTCGAGTGTCTGGGAGATGGAACAAGACGAGTTATTTCTCAACCAACTCTCATCCCTATTTTAGTAACGGGTCCAATTGTCTCGAAACTGAAATTTAACGGGTTCATTTCTATAATTTTATCGTGAAACTCGTGGAAAACGGATGACGAGAAGCTGTAATTCTGACATACTAGTCAATGAAAGCGGATAAATGAGAAAACAGGAGAAAATATTATTAAACTAGTTTAACTCACGTAATCCGTTAGCGAAAATTTGTGATATAATGGGAGTCATTAGATGAAGAAACCCCTTCATTGAATTAAGTAATGGTAAATCATTCTTTCATACAGCTTAATGCAGCATCGAAAGGGTGTCTAGCAGTAAGGAGAAATGCCCGTTATGGAAGAGAGAAAAGTCGTTTCCATAGAAGATCGCATACCTAAGTTGAAGCAGACAAGAAGGAAAAAAGCAAACAGAAGACTGATTCTTTATTTGATGATTCTCTTTTTACTCATTGCGGTTGTGATTTATTTACAGTCACCGCTGAGTAATGTAGGTAATATAGAAGTCCAGGGGGAAAGGCATGTAACTGCTGATGAAATTAAGGAACTGGCTAATATAACCACAGAGACTAATTATTGGAAAGTAGATACTGATTCTATAAAAAATAATGTTGAATCTCATAAAGAAATTAAGAGTGTGGATGTGAATCGAAATTTTCCGAATACTGTTCAGATTCAAGTGGAAGAAGCAGAACGGATCGGATATGTGCAAACGAACGGTGAATTCTCTGCAATTCTTGAAAATGGAACTAAACTAGAGGCCACTTCTTCACTTCCTGGAGGAGATGCGCCAATCCTGGCCGGCTTTTCAAAACAGACTTATCTTGAAGAGATGTCCAAAGAGTTAAAGGAATTACCGCAAAGTGTAACAAATTTAATTTCTGAAATTCATTGGGAGCCCAAAGAAGACAACCCTTACCAAATTCGGCTGTATATGAACGATGGCTTTCAGGTACTTGCTTCTATCCGTAATTTCTCAAATAAAATGACCATTTATCCATCCATTGTGGCTCAATTGGAAGAAGGCGCTGAAGGGATTATTCATATTGATGTAGGTGCTTATTTTGAAGAATATGCCAGTGCGGGGGAAGAAGGAGATACGGAAGGGGAAGCCCAGGCCGAAAGTCAGGATCAGGTCGAGGAACCAATCTCTGAATCTGAAGTAAATAATGGTCCAGAAGAGATTCTGGAGCCTGCACCAGAATCTGACACAAATATCAGTCCTCAGGAAAATACGGAGCTAACTCCTCAACCTGAAACAAGTGAGGATTCCGAGTCCGATATGGAAGACACTCCAACCTCTGAACAGGACAATGAGCAAAGCGAAAGTGTGGAAGATACTGATGGGGCTGTTTCTCCAGACGATTCCAGTTCGGAAGAATCTGAGCAGTAAGCTTAGACAATTGGTAAGGATAAAGGAAGTTATAAAAGTTTCAACAACAGCAGGCAGGGTGAATTCATGTAAATTCCGCGAATGCTCCTTGACTTAAATTTGAAAAAATGCGATGAATGAAAAGGATATTCTTTAGACGTTGTGGAAATCAACTAAAAGAATAGCTTTAAAAATGATCTAAGAAAAGCCCGAGTCTCAAAATTTATCAATTGATTTACGAAATGGTTGAAAAGATTGTTTTTTTATCGTAAATTCGATATGCTTTGAACTACTCAAATGGCTTGTAATAGGAGGTGCGCCACTGGTGAAACAAGAAGAAATATTAGTTAGCTTAGATATAGGAACGAGTCGTATAAAGGTAATTATTGGAGAGATCTCAAATGATACCCTCAATATTATTGGCGTAGGCTCAGCTAAATCAAACGGTATGAAAAAAGGGGCAATTGTTGATATAGATCAGACGGTCCATTCTATACGTTCAGCTGTAGAACAGGCAGAACGCATGGTTGATATGAAAATTGACCGTGTAGTGGTTGGTATTAACGGGAATCATATTCAGCTGCAGTCCTGTCATGGAGTGGTTGCTGTCTCAAGTGAAAGCAGAGAGATTGGTAATGAAGACATTTCACGGGTGATTGACGCAGCCCAGGTGCTATCTATACCTCCAGAACGAGAGATTATTGATGTCATACCCCGCCAGTTTATCGTGGATGGACAGGATGAAATTACGGATCCTCGCGGAATGATCGGCGTTCGATTGGAAATGGAAGGTATGATTATTACGTGTGCTAAAACCGTTTTACATAACACTTTGAAGTGTGTTGAGCGTGCGGGGCTTGAGGTACTGGATGTTTGTCTTCAGCCTCTTGCTTCAGGGACAGTATCCTTGTCCAGCGACGAAACCAATCTTGGTGTTGCGCTACTGGATGTGGGCGGTGGATCTACCACAATTTCTGTTTTTGAAGACGGTCACCTTAAAGGAACCAGCTTAATTCCATTCGGTGGAGATAACATTACAAAAGACTTATCGATCGGATTAAGAACATCGACAGAAGAAGCAGAAAAAGTGAAAGTCGAGCATGGGCATGCATTTTTTGACGATGCCAATGAACAGGAAACATTTTCTGTCACAATCATTGGAAGTAATCGCGAACAGGCATTCAATCAATTGCAATTATCTGATATGATTGAAGCTAGACTAGAAGAAATATTTGTCTTAGCAGCTGAAGAGCTACAGCGAATGGGAGTAAGAGAATTGCCGGGAGGTTTTGTACTGACTGGCGGAACGATGAATATGCCTGGCATACTGGAACTTGCCCAGGATGTATTCCATTCGAATGTTCGATTGGCAATTCCGGATTATATCGGTGTAAGAGAACCACAGTTCACAAGTGGAGTAGGTATCTTGCAATTCGCCTATCGTAATGCGAAAATACAAGGAAAAGAGATTTTCCCATCTGTAACTGAAGAATTTACACAACCAGCGCCTAAAAAACAGAAACGTGCTGCTAAACAGCAAAACGAAGAAAATGAAAAGCCCGAGAAGAAGAAAGAATCAGGCTTGTCCAACTTATTAAAGTATTTCTTTGATTAATGACAGGTCAAGGTCGGTCAGCGGACGGACACAAACAATAAATCTTGTAATCTCGTGTATTAGGAGGAACGGAAGATGTTAGATTTTGATACAAGCATGGACCAACTGGCAACCATTAAAGTTATAGGAGTAGGCGGCGGTGGCAGTAATGCCGTCAACCGTATGATTGAGCATGGAGTGCAGGGCGTAGAATTCATCGCCGTAAACACAGATGCTCAGGCACTGAATTTATCTAAAGCAGAAGTTAAAATGCAAATTGGCGGTAAACTGACTCGAGGTCTTGGTGCGGGTGCAAACCCGGAAGTAGGCCGCAAAGCTGCCGAAGAAAGTAAGGAACAGTTAGAAGAAGCTCTTCAAGGAGCAGATATGGTTTTCGTTACAGCCGGAATGGGCGGCGGAACAGGAACAGGTGCTGCACCGGTCATTGCACAAGTTGCTAAAGAACTTGGTGCGCTTACCGTAGGTGTTGTAACACGTCCGTTTACATTTGAAGGACGCAAACGCTCCACACAAGCTGCAGGAGGAATTGAAGGATTGAAAGGAAGCGTAGATACGCTGATCGTCATTCCAAATGATCGTCTTCTTGAAATTGTTGATAAAAATACACCGATGCTGGAAGCATTCCGCGAAGCTGACAATGTTCTTCGTCAAGGTGTACAAGGCATATCAGACTTAATTGCTGTTCCAGGACTGATCAACGTTGACTTCGCAGACGTTAAGACCATCATGGTAGATAAAGGATCAGCATTGATGGGCATTGGAATAGCTACGGGTGAAAGCAGAGCCGCAGAAGCTGCTAAGAAAGCTATATCTTCACCATTGCTTGAAACATCCATTGATGGGGCACATGGCGTACTGATGAATATCAGTGGCGGAACCAACCTGAGTCTGTATGAAGTTCAGGAAGCAGCTGATATCGTTACATCAGCAGCGGATCAGGAAGTAAACGTCATCTTTGGTTCAGTTATCAATGAAAACCTCAAAGATGAAATTGTAGTTACGGTTATTGCAACTGGTTTTGATGAGACACAAATTGCTCAAGGGCAAAAGAAACGTCCATCTACAAGCCAGCCAAGTCCGAACCAGCAAAAACCTAGTCAGCCTGAGCGCAGCGTACGTGAAGAACAACCTCGTCGTGAAAGCCCTCAGCCGCAAAATCAAAAGCCAAACCAGGAAGAAGACACCCTGGATATCCCGACATTCCTAAGAAATCGGAATCGTCGCCGTTAAAAAGATGTTAAAAGACCGCTGCACCTAACAAGGTGCAGCGGTCTTTTTTGTGTGCCCGGCAGGGGTATAAACTCTAGGGTTCAAGTCCCGAGCGGCGAAGGTCGTTGTAGCCGTTAGTCAAAGGCAAGGGTGTCCAGGGAGACCTGGAATCTGAAGGAAGCCGGAGACAAATTTCCGCCCCGAGGAACACGAATCTCATAGAAGGCTGTCTGTCTGGGGCGAGTCTGCATAACAAGACGAAACCCCAACGACCAAAGGGGCAGGTAGTAAATGAGGCGGGGATATGGAAAGGAAGTTTATGCCTTTACCCGGGGAGGTCTGATGGACAAGCCGTACACATGCGGTAACCGATTCCTAAGGAATCGCTGAACCATCAGAAGTCAGCCGAAGCCATAGTACCTTATCTTCCGGAAGGTAGGGGAAGGGCTGAATCATAAAATGAGTACCATTTTCCTGGCGTACGCATCATCTGATGACACAGAATATATCAACCAGTTGCGAGAGAGAAGTGAAGTCTTCGAGGGCGTAACTGGGGTGGAAGATCGATGCCACACAATAGAACGAAATGGTCACGTGGAGGGTAAGCGAAATATGTTGGAAAACATCCTACACCGAAACAATATGAATGCCGCCTATCTCAAGGTGACAAAGAATAAAGGAAGTTATGGCGTTGATGGTGTTTCCACTTCCGAACTGAAAGCTCAGATTTCGGAAGAATGGGATACCATCCACGATCAACTTCTGAAGGGTACGTATCAACCGTCTCCCGTCCGTCGAGTCGAAATCCCGAAACCGAACGGAGGCAAACGGAAGTTAGGTATCCCTACGGTGATGGATCGCACGATCCAACAAGCACTTAACCTCTATCTTCAATCGATGTATGACCCAACGTTTTCCACGCAAAGTTATGGATTCCGACCAGGAAAAAGAGCCCATGATGCGGTGAGACAGGCGAAAACCTATATCAATGAGGGGTACACTTGGGTTGTGGACATCGATCTCGAGAAATTCTTTGATCGAGTCAATCACGACCGCTTGATGCGAACGCTAAGCTTCCACATCAAAGACCCCCGGGTGCTTCGTCTTATCCGAAAATATCTCCAAGCAGGAATTATGGAAGGCGGGCTCACGACTCCCAATCGGGAAGGAACCCCCCAAGGGAGTCCATTAAGTCCTCTCCTTTCGAATATTGTGCTAGATGAACTGGATAAAGAACTGGAATCTAGAGGCATTCGCTTCGTTCGGTTCGCAGATGATGTGCAAATGTATGCAGGTTCCAAACGTGCCGCCGAACGTATCCTCAAGAATATGACAAGCTTCCTCGAAAAGACGCTAAAACTCAAGGTCAACCGAGAGAAAAGTGCGGCAAGCCGTCCGTGGAAACGTAAGTTTCTCGGGTTCAGCTTTACACCTTCGGTGAAAGGGAAAGCTAGAGTGCGCGTCCATAAGGATTCGGTTCACAAAGCTAAGCAACGTTTACGCCAATTGACAAGTCGAAAGTGGAGTACCGATATGAAATACCGTATTGAGAAAATTAATGAATTTCTTACCGGATGGTATAACTACTTTCGCCTGGCGGAAACGCCATCGATCTTTAAAAGAATGATGGAATGGTTGAGGAGAAGGCTCCGAATGATTCGATGGAAAGAATGGAAATTGCCCAAGACAAAAGTGAAGAATTTAATAGCATTGGGAGTGACAAAGGCGAAAGCCTTCGAATGGGGAAATACAAGAAAAGGCTACTGGCGTATAGCCAGTAGCCCAATTCTCCATCGCACACTCAATGATCACTATTGGCAACGTATGGGTTTGAAATCATTGAATGCACGTTGAATTTTATGAAACCGCCGTATACGGAACCGTACGTACGGTGGTGTGAGAGGACGGAGGTTAGTCACCTCCTCCTACTCGATTATGCTAAGACAAGGTGAGAAGGATGAACATTTGAAGAACCGCGTGAAGCTTCCTATTTTCGCCCTTATCATAATAATTTAGACTCGGCCCTATTTATTAAGGTGCTGATC
>NZ_JBAPTY010000206.1:0-2336 GCF_049282395.1 Halobacillus sp.
ACAAAAGCGTTATAAAGCACCAGATTATGACGAAGAACAGTATTTATAAATAAATTAATAATTTAGAATATTCCAATAAAAAGGAAAATACATAGGATAGAAAGTCTACATCGAAGATTTTAAATAAACGCTGGATCAGTAAACTGACATCATCTTGTTCTTTATTACGAAAAAATCTTGCTTATTTTACAAAATAACCCTTGTATTTCGTGAGAAAATCATGTATTGTGCTTTATAAAGAACAATAGCTGAGCAATTATTCCCGCATAATCTAATTTAAGAAAGGGGGAGGTACTTTGAGTACTCGTCGTTCACTAAAGGCAGCGTTTCTGGGAATGGGTATCTTCATTCTGGTTCAATTCTTATTCTTTCCATCGCCTGCTTTGGCTAAGGAGACATCCGGCCAGCATCCTGACGTACTCGTCGTTTATTCGACGGAGAACAACGAGCTGACGGAGCAGCAGAGAAAACTGGATCTTTTAATCAGTCATTTTACGAAGAAGGTACGTTTCACATCTGCCGAGGATTTAGCCAGAGAGAATCTCCAGGAGATCACGCACCTTTTCTATTTTGGGGAAGAGCAAACGGTACTGTCTGAAAAAACGGTCCGTCTGATTGATGATTTTTCCGGCGTAAAGATGATCGTTGGATATAACGAAAATCAGTTTCCACATAGCTATGGTTTCGTTAAAAAGAACGGAAGGGCGATTATTGAGAAGTTAACGTTAAAAAAGACTGAGGAAACAATTAATCTATCAGAACGCCATCAAATATTTAACATCGTTACGGGGTCTGGTGCGCAGACGCTCATCTCAGCTGATGGAAGCAGCAACGAACATCCACTGTTAGTAAAGAGCCATTCCAATTATTATTATGCAGACAGTGAAATTTCGTTAGAGGATGCCATCCTAATGGGAGAAGTTCTGCACCAAGTATTCGAAAAGGACCATAAAGAGAGTCACCCGGCTGTTATCCGATTGGAAGATGTGAATCCCAGACTGGATCCTGAACTGCTTCGTCAGTGTGCGGAGGTGTTAATAGAGAGAGACCTCCCATTTATGGTCGCCGTGACACCCGTTTACAAAAACCCCGAAACCGGAGAAGAGTACCATTTAACCGACGCACCTGATCTTCTCAATGTACTTAAGGATATTGAAGAACAGGGGGCAGCGATCGTTCTTCATGGGTACAGTGATCAAGCAGGTTCTGGAAAAACAGGGTCTGGATTTGAATTTAGTAAAATGGAACGTTCCGAGTTGGAAACACGGATCGAGAAAGGTAAAGAAGAACTGGTAAAGCTGGGGCTTACGCCTCTCGCTTTAGAAACTCCTCATTACACCATATCTCAAGAAGGATATGAAGCAGC
Source organism: Halobacillus sp. (assembly GCF_049282395.1). Taxonomy (NCBI): domain Bacteria; kingdom Bacillati; phylum Bacillota; class Bacilli; order Caryophanales; family Bacillaceae; genus Halobacillus; species Halobacillus sp. Next base: position 1,367 of record NZ_JBAPTY010000206.1, read on the forward strand.
GGCCAGCCACTTCACGAAATACCTGGGTCAGTTACAGCTCACAAATGATAACTGGAAAGTCATGATGGAGGCTCCGTATCTTACCTCTCCAACGTATCTTAAAGGGATGGAATTGATTCCAGAGACGCTTCGGTATGTACAGGAAAGGGAGGTCCATTCCATAGAACGCATGGGTGAAAGAGCGGATAACTTAATGATATTAAGAGACAGCGTATTGAGTGCTTTCTACCACCCTTATCTCGGTCCGGAGGGATTAGAAGAAGTAATAGAAGAATTGATGAGTTATCCTGACCTGGAGTGGGCGAATCTTAAGGCAGACGTCTCACTTACCAAGGGACTAGCTGTTCATGGCAAATCCTCTGATCAAGAAGATTTACTATTGAACGGAAAGGTTAAACAAAATTCTTTTTTATCCTTAAACTTACGCTGGAATCCTATCATGATTGGTGGGGGCATCACGATCATGGTCATCCTGCTGTCTTACGCTCTGTCTCTAAAAATCAGGAAAGAAAATGAATAGAGTCTATTTTTTAACCATTCGTTCTTTATATAGAACGTAAATTTGATAGAAAGTAAGAATCTTTAGGAGGAAAAGGAATGAAAAAACATTATCCTGTAACGATTTTCATGACAGTCTTAATCGCCGTTGTTTTCATTCTAACAACCCATCCAGTTATGGCAGCTAAAAGCAGTGATCCGAAAGTTCTGATCGTTTATCCTTCCGACCAGAAGGAGATAAATGAGCAGCAGCGGATACTGGACATGCTCATTAGTCATTTCACGACCGATATTGACTTTAAACAGCCGGATGAAATTGAAGAAAATGATTTAGAAATATACTCACATGTATTTTACCAGGGAACGGAGAAGGAAGATTTACCGAAAGGGTTTCAAAAGGCTTTAGATGACTATGAAGGCACCATCGTAGCACAGGGGCACAATCTGAACCAGCTGGGAGGTCGTTTATCGT
>NZ_JBAPTY010000207.1:0-12920 GCF_049282395.1 Halobacillus sp.
ACGTCTGCTGATCCCTCTGTAATCATCTGCTGACGGACGATAGGATCTCCGGAGATGATCTGGACGGTCAATTCTGGTGCAAACTTTTCGAGTTCCTTTTTCCAATTATAGACGAGTGAAGCTGGTGTAATAATTAAGACGGGTGCATTCAAGACGCCCTCTTCTTTTTCATGAAGAAGAAAAGTAATGGCTTGAATGGTTTTACCTAGACCCATATCATCCGCAAGAATGCCGCCTAATCCATAGGTAGCAAGAGTTTTCATCCAACGGAACCCAGTCATCTGATAAGGACGTAGATCTGCTTGTAACCCAGCTGGTTTATTTAGATTAAACGTTTCTGGAGACTGAAGCCGCTCCACCAGTTTAGTAAACTTCTGATCCCGCTCTGATTCCTCAGGCTGCAATACATCATCTACTTGCAGTGTGCGGGCCTGGGAAACATGAAGCTCACTGCTATCTATATCCTTAGCTGAGAGGTCGAGTTCATCTGCCAGTCTCTGAAAACGCTCGAACGATTCGGAGGTCAATGAAAGTAAACTTCCATCAGAAAGCCGATAATACTTTTTACGCTCAATCGCGGCTTTCATTGCAGCGCTTACGTCTTCTGAGCTTATTCCATCAATGCCGAAACTGATGTCCAGCCAGCTGCCATCACTTTCCATCTGAACGGAAGGTTTGAGCTGATGATCCTGTTCGGCAAGCAGGGAACGGACAGAAGAAGATAAATAAACTTCAGCATGCTCTTTTAATTTTTGTAAATAGTCGGAAAAGAAAGTGTCAAGGGCTTCTTCTTCTTCAATATACACGATTTCTCCATCAAATTTAAATTCGGCAGATTCAATAATCTGGATGATGGACTGTTCGGTTGTACTGTTGCGCTGAACGATGGTCTGATTGGGAGCAGAGTTCTGTTTGAAAGGATCAATAAGCAGATCACCGTAGCGAAAACGGACATTAATCGTTAGTGTCCACTGGAAGAAATCCAAATAAACTTCTGCCTGTAGCGGATGCTGACTGATTTTTTTCTGTGCTGTTTGATCCAGCTGTACATCGGCTATGGTTTCAAGCTCCGGAAGTACATAAGAAACAATGCCTTCCATATCAGAGTGACTCACGGTGTGGTTCCCATTCGAATTATAAGGAAGCAGAGTGTATAGCGTTCCGAGCACTTCCTCTTTTTGTGGATCGAGTGCATAGAACGTACCTTCCTTGTATAAAAGATGGTAGTCAGCTAGATAATCATAGTTTTTCAAATGGTTCATATGCATATGAAAATGACCGCGTTCTTCTGATATATAAAAAGAGAGCTCAGGGAATTCCGTTTTATAGCGCAGTGGACCCGCCACTTCACCTTTAACAGACACTTGAGCTTGTTGCTCCTCAAGCCTTGGCAGTAGGTTTTGGGCCAGCACCGGGGAGATACGCAGCGTTTTTTTATCGTTTTGTGTCCATTGCTGCTCGTAAAAACGTTCTTGCTCATAGGCCTGCTGTAACAAAGACAGGATTTCTTTATCTTTTTCTTCGAAAACATGGTCGGCCGGGTCGAATGTGAACTTTTTGGATATCCTGTAAGGCTGATCTTTTTGGATATGCTCAAGCAGCTCACGAATGTCTTTTATGACATATGGATAGCCTTCACCAAACTTTAATTCAACACTTAAATTCTTGGTCCCAAGCATAGATTGAAGATGAAGAAAGTATTGAATTTGAATGGGCTTCTTCAAGCCTTCTGACTGACGGTTTTCCTGGCGCTGACGGAAAGTTTCAAATAAGCGCATGGCAAACAGACGATCATGGTTTGTTTCTTTCTTCGCCTGACGTCCTTTTATGGCCAGCTTGGGCCCAAGTTCCTCCAGAGCGCGTTCACGGATAGCTATTAAGACGGCAGCGATATGTTTACAGGTATAGTAATTATTGTAAGCTTCACATTCGCAGGTGGCTTCAACATCATCCTCTTCAAAAAAGAAAACACGCACTTCGTAATCGTGCGTCCCTGCAACGACAGCCCGCCAAGAGCGAATAGCTCCGTTATAAGAAAGTCCATAGACTTTCTTTGATTCATAATATTGTTTACCACGTTTGTAAAAAGTGTGGCCGGTTATTTTCTTGATATCACTTGGTTGTAATAAGTACGATTGCATAAATGGCATCCTTACTATCAGTATTTCCTCTATTATAACAGGTTTGACCAGATGATAATTGACTATATCTGTCACCTCAGGTCCCCCATAAATTCCCACCACAGTTATTCCAGGATATGGATGACCTGAGGTGGGAATTTATGCAAGCGAAAATAGGGGATCTCATGGATTCTTGATTGATTTTAATGCATGGTTGTGCTAACTTTCAAAGTATGAGTTTTATAAATTCGAGATTACTGCTCAATCGAGTGAGCGGTTTTTTTATGGAGTGAATCGGCCAATGTGATACGTATATCCTACCTTACGTAAGTCACCCGAATGAATAATAATATGGAGGATATGACGATGAATATTCAAGACGAAATGAAAAAACGCCGTACGTTTGCTATTATATCCCACCCGGACGCTGGGAAAACGACCATGACTGAGAAAATGCTGTTATTCGGTAATCTCATTCGTTCAGCTGGTACAGTGAAAGGTAAAAAGTCAGGAAAATTCGCTACCTCTGACTGGATGGAAATCGAGAAGCAGAGAGGAATTTCCGTTACTTCCAGTGTAATGAATTTTCCTTACAAAGGCTACCAGGTTAATATACTTGATACGCCCGGGCACGAAGATTTCAGTGAAGACACGTATCGTACCCTGACCGCTGTTGATAGTGTGGTTATGGTGATCGACGGAACCAAAGGAATTGAAGCCCAAACATTGAAATTATTTAAAGTATGTAAAATGCGGGGTATTCCGATCTTCACGTTTATTAATAAAATGGACCGTGAAGGTCGTGAGCCGTTTGAGTTAATGGAAGAAATTGAAGAAACATTGAACATCGAGACTTATCCAATGACCTGGCCGGCGGGCATGGGTAAACGATTCCTTGGTGTATTCGACCGTAATAATGAACAATTCGTTCATTATACCGGTAACGAAGAAGAAGCTTATATTCCTTATGAGCAACTGGACCAACATCCAGAGCTTTCTGAAAATGCTACCTTCCAGGAAGCGGAAGAAGAAATGCTGCTTGTGGATGAAGCAGGAGATGGCTTTGACATGGATAAAGTGATGAAAGGGGACCAGACTCCTGTGTTCTTCGGAAGCGCGCTCGCACCGTTCGGTGTGGAAACATTCTTTAATTCGTTCATCGAGATGGCTCCGGAACCTGCCCCAAGGAAGTCAACGGAAGGAATTGTTGCACCGGACCACGAAGAATTCTCTGGATTTATTTTCAAAATCCAGGCGAATATGAATCCACAGCACAGAGACCGGATAGCCTTCGTAAGAGTTTGCTCAGGAAAATTCGAACGTGGTATGAACGTAACCTTATCTCGTACAGGGAAGTCTTTTAAACTGGCACAATCTCAGCAATTTGTCGCTTCTTCACGAGGAACAGTGGAAGAAGGCTATGCCGGGGATATTATCGGAATCTATGATCCGAATGTGTACCGGATTGGGGACACCATCGTTACTGGTAAATCGAATTTTGAATACGATGAATTACCTCAGTTCCCGCCTGAACTGTTCAAGAAAGTAACGGCTAAGAACGTTATGAAGTCTAAACAATTCAGAAAAGGATTGGAACAGCTGGTGCAAGAGGGAGCCATTCAATTGTTTAAGCGGTATCGATTTGAAGACTATATCATTGGAGCAGTCGGCGAGCTTCAGTATGAAGTCTTCGAGTACCGTATGAAGAATGAGTACAACGTGGAAATAGAGCTGACTTCGGTCGGAGAGCGCATCCCCCGCTGGCTGCGAGAAGACCAGGTTGATGAATCACTATTTGATGAGCGGAACATGCTGGTCGAAGATCGGGAAGGCAATCCGTTAGTTCTATTCAAAAATGATTTCTCACTCCGCTGGTTTGAAGATAAACACCCTGATATAGAATTGACCGATCTCTTTGAAGTGAACCAGTATAATCAGACATTCGAATAAAACTAGGAAACCACTACAGAACATTTGTAGTGGTTTTTTTACAGGAAATTATACCCATTGTTTTCGGAAATCTATTATAATGAACATTAGACCGATCGATAAAAAGTGATTGATTTTATTAGGAGTGGAAATGTGCAATCCTTTGAAAAATATCAGAAATTATTTTTAACTAATGTGTCTAAAAAAATTGAAACCTGGCAGGAACTTCCCTTTGTAGAAGAAAAAGAGATCTACAAATTTCTTCACTCTGTAAAAGGGACGGCTGCTTCTATACAGCTCCCGGAATTATCAACGGAAGCCGAAAAAGTAATGGATCACGTAAACCCAGTATCTACAACAAGCTGGCAAGAAGGTTCATGGTCGGAGTTATTACAGCCGATCTTTCTCCATGTTGCTTTTAATAAGGAATTAGAACTCCCCGGTAAGGAACATGGACTACCCGTCTTTCAAAAAGAGGAAAAACATCCTACGATTTTAATTTTAGAAAATAATTTAGATTTTCTGCATCATTTTCGTAACAATATGGAAAGTCACGGCTACAATATCCTTATCGCTGCCACAGAGGAACGGGCATTGAATCTGTTTTATGACGAAACGCCGGATTTGGTCGTGATTGATTTTTACTTAGAAAATAAAAACGGCTTAGAAATACTGGAAGAAATCAGTACACAGGCCACAAGTATTCTTACTCCTGTCATTATCATCAGCGAAGATGGTTCTCCCGAATTAGCAAAAAAAGTGTATGAAACTTCAGCTCTCGATTTTATCCCGAAGCCTATTGATTTCGAAGTCTTTACTACTCTCATTCGAAACCGGCTCTTACACGTACGATCTTTAAAAAAACAAATCACGACCGATAAATTGACTAAAGCCTATAACCGGACGTACCTCCAGGATTTGCTGGAACGTAAGAAGCGCACGTTCCATAGAAATGAGGAGACATTCTGCCTTGCCATTCTTGATTTAGATGATTTTAAAAATGTAAATGACAGCTATGGACACACGGTAGGTGATAGAGTATTAGTCCAGCTATCTGAAGTTTTACATGCCTCTACCCGTCCTGAAGACAGTGTAATTCGTTACGGAGGCGAAGAGTTTATTGTGGTGATGCCTGTCATAAGCAGAATACAGGCTAAAAGGCGACTCACAAATATGTTAGAAGAATTTAAATCAATTCTTCATACCTATAAGAACTATGAGTTCTCTTTAAGCTTTACAGCGGGATTAACAGAGATGAACAAATCTGTTTCAAACATGGAAGATCTGATTGTGCAAGCTGACTTGGCTTTGTACAGGGGAAAGCGTTCTGGAAAAGGCACCGTCACTATATATGAGCCGACTCAGGATATCCCGAATATATCGAATGCAGAAAAACAGGTCCATATCTCTGTGGTTGATGATGATTCAATCATTAGAGAGATTCTGTCGGACCGGCTTCAAACAATGAAATACTTTGATCACTCTGTGGAAGTTCAAGCGTATAAGGATGGAGAAAGTTTTTTGAAAGACGATCATGAAGGCAAATATAAACATGTTGTCCTTCTTGATGGGGTGCTTCCGGGAATGGATGGGCTGGAGGTATTATCACAGATAAGGTCTTATGATCAGGAAACTGTAGTTATCATGGTCACGGGAAGACAAAAAGGTAAGGATATTATAAAAGCTTTGAATATCGGAGCGGATGATTATATGACCAAGCCTTTCAGCACAGATGAATTAGTTGCACGAATCCGCAGGCTGATTCAACGCCATAAGGGAGGAAAAAGATGAACAAACGTATTTTAGTAGCTGATGATGAAGATGTGCTCAGAATGCTCATCACAGATACACTTGAAGACGAAGGTTATATCATAACGGAAGCTGAAAACGGGAGAGTGGCATGGGAGATCCTGCAGCTTGAAGCGTTGGACTTAGTTATTCTGGATTACATGATGCCAGGATTGACCGGGATTGAAGTAGCTGAAAAGTTAAGTCAAGGTTGTAAAAATCGACCACCTATCGTTATGTTAACCGCTAAAACTCAGGAGTCTGACATGGAGGTGTCCAAGAACGCCGGCATTCAGTATTTTATGGGAAAGCCTTTCAGTCCCATTGAATTAATTCAATTAGTAGAAGAAATCCTGACATGATGGATTATTTTCAAAAATCGATTCGCAGAAAATTCTTCATAGTTATGCTGGTAGTAGTGACTGCCACCTGTCTAGCTACATCGGTTCTTTTTTATTTACAGTACTCCAACAAGAGCCAGCATGAGACGTTGACAGTTGAACTAGTTGATAAACGTAACGTATTACGCAATATAAAAGAAGAGTATCAGACCATGGTTTTTCGAACTCGTGGATACATAGCATTCAATAATAATAATGAACTCCTCCAGGCAAAACAGGCGCGGGAAAACCTTGATGGATATTTATCTGAAGCCCAGGGAATGAATTGGTCTAATGGACGAATCGAACTTTTTTCTGATCTTAATCTGTTTTTGGAATATTACTGGGAAAGTCTAATTCCCAAAGTACAGACGGCTGTAGAAAATGGGAATATTGAAGAAGTTCGGCAACTCAGTCTCGCTAATACGACTGAACAAATTAATGAAATTATCCAAACACTTGAAAATATATCGAATGAAGCTCAACAGACGTTAACTTCACAAAATGACAACTTCCTTGAGCGGATGGACTTGATTTCTTATTTGCTTTTTGCCCTAATGATTCTTGTAGTTTTCATCCTTTCACTTGCTTCAAGAACATTGAGCCGGGGTATAGGACGACCGCTTTCTGAACTCTCGGTAGCATCTGAAGCATTAGCTGCAGGAAGTAATTATAATGAATTACCTTCGAGTAAGCGAAAAGACGAAATTGGTACATTGACGCGTTCTTTTCAATATATGGCCAAGGAAATTGTAGAAAGGGAAGACAATCTTTCTGCACAAAATGAAGAACTGATGGCCCAACAGGAAATGCTTGAATCCTATGTAAATGATTTACGAAACAAGGACTTGGCTTTAAATGAGTCATCCATTGTCGCTATATTGGACGAAGATGGATGGATTCAAACCTGTAACGGTAAATTAGCGGAAGCATCGGATTATACAGAAAGTGGGCTTGAGGGGCGTCATTTCTTAAGCTTAACGGAGGAGTCTTACGAACATACGGATGTAAAGAAGGCCTTCCCAGGAGTAGAACACGGAAAGGTGTGGAAAGGAGAGGTTAGGTGTAACCGTAAAGGGGGAGGGTTTTTTTATACAAACACCACTGTAGTTCCTTACATAAACGAGGATGGCAAAGTCGAACAATTTATTGTTATTCAGAAAGATATTACTGATATAAAACAGGCTCAGCAGCGGTTAAAAGATTCTTTAAGTGAGACGGAGAAGGCAAGAAGTACAGTGGAAAAATTGAATTCAATGAACCAGACGCTTTCAACCACCATGGACAAGCAGTCTTTGCTGGATCAGGTTATTTACCAGCTCTCTATTTTATATCCTTTCGACCATGGAATCTTTATGCTGCTTGATTCTGGCTGGTACGCGAAAATCGGTTTAAGAGAGGAAGATTTGAAGGATGATATTTTAGACTCCTTCGCTCATGTGGTACAGCGGTTACAGGCTCAACGTATCCCCTACATCAGGGAGCGCAAAATGACGATCTATGAAGAGGGTTATTTTAATAAATCTAGTAAAAGTTATGATCTTTATGTACCTGTATTTAATTCCAGAAATAAACTGGAGGCGTTCTTCGTAGCTACAAGGATAGGAGCTTCCTTTGAAAAAGAAGAGATTAATGGAGTTACTTCCATTTTGCAGCGAGTTTCATTATACATCGAAAGAATTGATTCTTATGAACAATCAGAAATTAACCGTCAATTGAATCAGGATATCATTGATAATATAAATGAAGGAATCCTGTTTGTAGATGAATCAGGAAAGCTCGTCCAATACAATCAAAACTGGCTGACATTCCTTGGACTTCCATACATGGAGCAAGAGAATTGGTTAAAGGTGGAGTTTGAAGATTGGCTGCATCAAATTTCTTCCTACATTACAAACGCGGAAAGCTTCACATCCTTTTGCAGAGGAATGGTATTCACTGACGATCATCCAAAGAGCAGTGTGAGAATAGAGGTAGGTGCTGAAGAGGAGTTACGCATAATTGAGGTCTATGCGGAACCTATTTATCACCAGCATGAAAAAGAAGGCATTTTATTTGTATTTCGTGATATTACTTCAGAATTCGAAGTCGACCAGATGAAAACAAACCTGGTTAGTACAGTGAGTCATGAATTAAGAACTCCACTGGCGAGTGTTCTTGGGTATACGGAATTAATGATTCACCGTGACCTCCCGGAAAACCGTAGGAAGAAATATTTAAATACCATTCACGGGGAAGCAAAGCGGCTGACTAACCTTATCAACGATTTTCTTGATCTGCAGCGGATGGAGTCTGGAAAGTCTTCTTTCAATAAAGAAGTAATAGAATTGGGAAGCCTGGTAGAAGAAGTAGTAGAAAACTTTCGTATTACTCATACAGACCACCTGTTGGTGCTCTCAGATCAGACATTAACTTCAAAGATCCACGCAGATCGTGAGAAGATTATACAGTTGATGAATAACATCATAGGGAATGCCATTAAGTTTTCCCCGGATGGAGGAGAAGTGGTGGTAGCTATAAATAACGATCAGTCCAACGTTTATGTACATGTGGCAGATGAAGGCCTGGGCATTCCGGAACATGAAATTACGAAGCTGTTTACTAAGTTCCATAGAGTGGATAATTCAAGTCAGCGTAAAATCGGCGGTACGGGTCTTGGTCTTGCTATCAGTAAGGAAATTGCAGAAATTCATAATGGACGTATATCTGCACTCTCAGAACAAGGATCCGGCAGCGTATTTTCTATTACATTTCCTTTGCATGAACCGTTGCAAAATGAAGATGGACCGGTTGAAAAAGTGCCGCATGTCATCCTTATCGAAGATGATATTAATTTATCTCAGCTTATAAAGGATGAATTAGGTGACGCAGGTATTAAAGTTTCTCATTACAATGAAGGCCGATCAGCTCTTAATGAATTGGAAAAACTGCAGCCTGACGTGTTTATCGTTGATTTAACATTAGCTGATCAAACCTCCGGGTGGGATATTATACAAGCTATTAAGACCTATGATCACCTGTCTGACGTTCCTATATTTATCTCAAGTGCGCTCAGCCACTCGTCGGGAGTTCCAGATATCGAAGTGGAAGGGTATCTGGTCAAACCATACCCTTTAAGAAAACTGTCAACTACTATCATGAAGACCCTTTTACAGGAAAGTAAGACTGGTCAAATTCTTGTTGCGAAGGAAGAATAACCATGAAACTCCTGAGAAATGAAAATTTCTCAGGAGTTTATTTATAACAGGAATAGTTTGGGCATGCTTAGTACCGAATGTTTGTTCGTTTAATGTTAGAATGATAAACTAATGTGGTAAACTAATGATGACTAGTTAAGAACGGAGGTTTTCGTCATGGAGAATAAATTCGAATTGTTTTCACAATATTCCCCGCAGGGAGATCAGCCGCGAGCGATTCAGGAACTTGTTGATGGAATAAATCGTGGTGAAAAACACCAGACTCTTTTGGGGGCGACAGGGACAGGTAAAACGTTCACCATGTCCAACGTGATCCAGGAAGTTAATAAACCTACACTGATCATTGCCCACAATAAAACGCTGGCCGGACAGCTTTACAGTGAGTTTAAAGAGTTCTTTCCAAATAACGCTGTCGAATATTTTGTCAGCTATTATGACTATTATCAGCCGGAGGCCTATGTGCCTTCCTCTGACACATTTATAGAAAAAGACGCGAGTATTAACGATGAAATTGATAAGCTGAGACACTCGGCAACTTCAGCTTTGTTTGAACGAAACGACGTTATTATTGTGGCCAGTGTATCGTGTATTTACGGTTTAGGTTCTCCAGACGAATATCGAAGCCAGGTGCTATCAATCCGTTCAGGAATGGAAAAGGACCGTGACGAATTATTACGTAATCTTGTAGACATCCAATATGCCCGCAACGATATTGACTTCCAGAGGGGTACGTTCCGCGTACGTGGGGATTCTGTTGAAATTATACCGGCTTCACGTGAAGAGCATGCTATCCGTGTCGAGTTTTTCGGTGATGAAATCGATCGGATCCGTGAAATTGATGTTCTGACTGGAGAAGTTATGGGCGATCGTGAGCATGTAGCGATCTTCCCAGCCTCTCACTTCGTAACACGAGAGTCCAAACTTAAAAAAGCAATTGTAAATATAGAGCAGGAAATGATTGAGCGCGTAAAAGAATTACGTGATCAAAATAAGCTGCTTGAAGCCCAGCGCTTAGAGCAGCGGACGAATTATGATTTGGAAATGATGAATGAAATGGGCTTTTGTTCAGGAATCGAAAACTACTCCCGTCATCTAACGTTTCGTGAGCCGGGGGCAACCCCATACACACTGCTGGACTACTTCCCGGATGATTTTATGATTATGGCGGATGAGTCGCACGTTACACTTCCTCAAGTACGGGGTATGTACAATGGGGACCAGGCGCGTAAACAAGTATTGGTTGATCACGGTTTTCGCCTGCCTTCAGCACTTGATAACCGGCCGCTGAAGTTTCCTGAGTTTGAAAACCATATCAATCAAATTACGTATGTATCTGCTACTCCCGGACCCTATGAATTGGAGCACACTCCAAAAGTTATCGAACAGATTATCCGACCGACTGGACTGCTTGATCCAGAAATTGATGTGCGCCCGATTCATGGTCAAATCGATGACCTTGTAGGCGAAATTAATAAGCGCGCCGAAAGGAATGAACGTGTACTTGTTACCACCTTAACCAAGAAAATGTCTGAAGACCTTACGGATTATTTGAAAGAACTTGGCATTAAAGTAGCTTACTTGCACTCTGAAATAAAAACGTTGGAAAGAATTGAAGTTATACGCGATTTGCGAGTAGGAAAATACGATGTAATTATAGGTATTAACCTGCTTAGAGAAGGTCTTGACATCCCGGAGGTTTCTTTAGTTACTATTCTCGATGCTGATAAAGAAGGATTCTTGAGGTCGGACCGTTCCCTGATTCAGACGATTGGAAGAGCTGCACGTAACGAAAATGGACGCGTTATCATGTACGCGGATAAAATTACGAAGTCGATGCAGTTTGCAATCGATGAAACATACAGGCGTCGTGAAAAGCAAATTGCCTATAATGAAGAACACGGGGTTACACCGAAAACAATCCGCAAAGAAGTCCGCGATGTTATTAAAGCAACAGCCGTTTCCGAAGAAGAAGGTTCTTACGACAGCGGTATAAAACGACCTTCTGAAATGACGAAGAAAGAACGCCAGGAAACGATTGACAATATGGAAACAGAAATGAAACAGGCGGCTCGCGATTTAGATTTCGAAAGAGCGGCTGAATTACGTGATATATTATTGGAATTAAAAGCGGAGGGATGAGGAAGTATGGCCAGCAAGCATATTAGTATTAAAGGAGCCCGGGCCCACAATTTAAAAGGGATCGATATTGATATTCCTAAGAATAAACTGGTCGTTATGACAGGTTTGTCCGGTTCCGGGAAGTCTTCTTTAGCGTTCGATACCATCTACGCAGAGGGACAGCGACGTTATGTCGAGTCTCTAAGTGCCTATGCCCGGCAATTCTTAGGACAAATGGATAAACCGGATGTGGATTCCATAGAAGGTCTTTCTCCAGCCATTTCGATCGATCAGAAAACCACCAGTCGTAACCCCAGGTCAACAGTGGGGACGGTAACTGAAATTTATGACTATCTACGCCTGCTGTTCGCACGCGTAGGACGTCCTACTTGTCCTAAACATGGAATTGAAATTAATTCACAGACTGTACAGCAGATGGTTGATCAAATTATGGAGTATCCAGAGAGAACGAAAATGCAAATTCTCTCCCCGGTGGTCTCAGGTCGAAAAGGCGAGCACGCCAAAGTATTTGAACAATTGCAGAAAGAAGGATACGTTCGTCTGCGAGTAGATGGAGAAATGCGTGAGATTTCCGAGGAAATAAATTTAAATAAAAATAAAAAACACTCGATTGAAGTGGTAGTGGACCGGATTGTGGTTAAAGAAGGCGTCGAAGGCCGGTTATCCGATTCAATTGAAACGGCCTTAAAATTAGGCGGTGGGCATACCCTTGTGGATGTTATAGGAGAGGAAGAATTGTCTTTCTCTGAACATCATGCCTGCCCAATCTGCGGCTTTTCTGTAAGTGAACTGGAGCCGAGGATGTTCTCTTTCAACAGCCCTTACGGTGCTTGTAACCGGTGTGATGGTCTCGGCACACAGTTAGAAGTGGATATTGACCTGGTCATACCCGACTGGTCTCGTTCCCTGAAAGAACATGCCATCGCGGCGTGGGAACCAACTAGTTCCCAGTATTACCCTCAACTTCTGAAAAGTGTAGCAGATCATTATGGAATAGATATGGATGTACCTATTCAGGATTTACCGAAGGAACATATGGAGCGAATCTTATATGGAAGCGGCGATGAAAAAGTTTACTTCCGTTACGAAAATGATTTCGGCAAAGTCCGGGAAAATGAGATTTTCTTTGAAGGCGTTATTCCCAATATTTCTCGTCGGTATCGTGAAACGAGTTCAGATTTTATCCGTGAGCAAATGGAAAAATATATGGCTCAAAAACCTTGCCCTAAGTGTAAAGGCAACCGCTTGAATGAAGAAGCCCTTGCCGTATTAATCAACGGAAAACATATTGGCATTACAACTGATTATTCCGTAACCGAAGCAAAGGAATTCTTTGAAGGACTTGAATTGACTGAAAAAGAAGAAAC
>NZ_JBAPTY010000208.1:0-2731 GCF_049282395.1 Halobacillus sp.
AATACGGGCTTGAACGAATCGTTAAGCTAGCTTCGAACGAAAACCCATTTGGATTTTCTCCTAAGGTGAAACAAGAACTACCTGAGTTAATCACTAACTTAGAAATTTATCCTGATGGATATGCAGCTGCAGTGCGGAGAAAAGTAGCTGAATTTATTAATGTGAATGATAATCAGCTAATTTTTGGAAATGGGTCCGATGAAGTTGTGCAGATTATATGCCGCACGTTTTTAGAGCCGGGAGCTAATACGATTATGGCAGCACCGACTTTTCCTCAATATCGGCATAACGCTTTGATAGAAGGTGCAGAAGTGAGAGAGGTGCCATTAGTAGACGGCCATCATGACCTTGAGGAAATGTTAAGGCAGATCGATTCTCAAACCAGGGTGTTGTGGATTTGTACGCCTAATAATCCTACTGGGGTACATATCGAAAGTGAAAAGCTTAAAGCGGTAATGGATGCATGCCCCGACCACGTTTTAGTCGTTCTAGATGAAGCCTATTATGAGTATTTGGAAACAGATGACTACTTTGATTCTTTAGCTGCCTTGGACAACTATACCAACCTTATTGTACTGCGCACATTTTCAAAAGCTTATGGCTTGGCCGGACTTCGAATCGGATATGGAGTGGGGCACCCAGACGTGATCCGCATGCTGGAACCTTCACGTGAGCCGTTTAATACGACGACCGTTTCTCAGGCCGCTGCCATTCTGGCTTTGGACGATCAGCAATTTTTAAAGATGTCGCTTGAAGAGAATAAGAAAAATAAAAGAGCCCTCATGAAGTTTTGTGATGAGAATGGCTTATCCTACTATGATTCACAAGCCAATTTTCTGCTTATCCATCTTCCGTTCAGCGGGGACGAAATGTTTCAGCATTTGCTCGCAAAAGGTTTTATTGTCCGTTCAGGGGAAGCGTTGGGACTTCCTAATACGATCCGTCTGACGATCGGCCGTTCAGAGGATATGGCCGTGATCCAGGAGGAAATGAAACAGAAACTAGTATCAGGAGTAAAGTAATGAAGCAGACAGTATTAATCGTGGGCTTGGGCCTGATTGGAGGCTCTCTTGCAATGAACGTTTCAAAAAAAGAAAACGTACATGTAATTGGCATTGACCAGGATCCTGAAACGATAAGTATGGCAAAGAAACAGGGAGTTATCCATAGTGACTCACATGATTTTGGTTCTGCCGTGAAACAGGCGGATGTGTGTGTTCTGGCTACTCCTATTTCAATAACCATCCAATATTTAAAACAATTAGAATCCATCGAGCTTTCTAAATCCCTGTTGGTAACGGATGTATCCTCAGTAAAAAACAATGTACTGGAAGCCGCAAATAACTTGAGTCACTCTAAAGTCTCTTTTGTGGGCGGGCACCCAATGGCAGGTTCCCATAAACAGGGATACACGGCTGCTAAACCTCATTTATTTGAAAATGCTATATATGTGCTTACGCCTTCGCTTCACGCATCTGTTCATGAAGCAGAGAGGTTGAAGGAATTGTTCTCCGAAACGGAAGCCAGGTTCTTGACCTTTTCTACTAAAGAGCATGATGAGATGACAGCGGTAATATCTCATTTTCCTCATCTAATTGCTTCTTCACTGGTCCATCAGGCAAAACAATGGCAGGAAACTCATCCGTATATTGAACAACTGGCTGCAGGAGGATTTAAAGATATTACCAGGATTGCTTCTAGCAACCCTAAACTCTGGCAGGATATTTTCTTCCAAAACCGTAATTTGCTAATTTCTATGCTGGATGATTGGATAAAGGAAATGGATAAGGTGAAAAACTTTTTGCAAAATGAAGAGAGTGAACGGACATATAAATATCTCTTAGATGCTAAGCATTACCGCGATGAGCTGCCTGTAAGAGACAGAGGCGCGATCCCCGCTTTTTATGATATTTATGTGGATATTCATGACCAGCCAGGTGCGATCTACCATGTTATAGGTTTATTAGCTGATGAGGAAATTAGTATTAAAAACATTCAGATCCTGGAAATTCGTGAAGGGATTACAGGTGTGCTGCGAATTAGTTTCGCTGCGAGTGATGAGCAATGGAAAAGTAAAAAAGTGCTTGAAGCTCATCAATATGAAGTGATGATACAACAATAAGGGGTGTGTAAGATGTCAGCCATAGAGTTAGGTCCTCCAACTAAAAGTTTGAAAGGTAGTCTCACTGTTCCCGGGGATAAATCTATTTCCCATAGGGCAGTAATATTTTCATCATTGAGCCAAGGCGTTTCCAATATTACAAACTTTTTAACAGGTGAAGATTGCATGCGGACGGTGGAAGCTTTTAGACAGCTTGGTGTTCAAATAGAGCAGTCAGGGGATGAGTTGACTGTATATGGGAAAGGAATTCCACATTTGAAGGAAGCTGAATTACCAGTAAACTTTGGAAACTCAGGCACTACAGCCCGCTTGATGAGCGGAGTTTTAGCTGGCCTTCCGCTATTTACTTCAGCATACGGAGACCCGTCTTTATCTAAGCGACCTATGGATCGTGTAGTCCATCCTTTGCGTGAGATGGGTGCCAGTATTTCTGGGCGTAAGAATGCCTCTGTGCTGCCTCTGGCATTTGAGGGTACTAAATTAAAAGGCACTACGCATCATTTACAAGTAAGGAGCGCACAAGTGAAATCAGCTCTTCTTCTAGCCGGGATGCTTGCTGAAGGAGAAACAACGGTGGTGGAGCTTGGAGTAACTAGAAATCATACCGAG
>NZ_JBAPTY010000209.1:0-2477 GCF_049282395.1 Halobacillus sp.
GCCATCGTCTTCATTAGATGTCTCAGCCGCTTTAAAAGCACCGATAAGCTTAAGGGGCTCCACAATAATAAGTAAAGAAGGTTTTTTAAAGTTGCACAAGTTTTTCTAAATCAGTGTTTACTTCAAACAATTGCAGCAGTCTTCGGGAAGCCTTCGTTAAATACCGGTCTTTATGCCAGATAATCGCAGCTTCCGCTTCGATATCCGCATTTCTAAACTCATAGCTCCTGATATTCGAAAAAGAGAACGCTTCCAAAGTAGAGCGTGGAACAATGGATGCTCCCATTCCATTAGCTACGAGCGATAATAGCATGGTTGGATCTGGGCATTCACAGATCACATTAGGGTCAAACCCATGCTTCCTGCATTCATCCACGATCAATTCAAATTGTCCCATACCGCTGATGCGGTGTAATAGCATTAATGGAATATCTTTTAAGTCCTCGACTTCCACTTCTGCAGTATCTGCCGGGAACACGTCCCAGTAGGCAGGGGTCACTAATACATAAGGTTCAGGAGAGAGAGGGATCATTTCAAATTCATCCCGTTCAATTGGAAGGCGGACAACGGCCATTTCAATTTCTCGTCTTCGAATACATTCCGCCAGAAAGTAGGTATCTCCTTCTCTAAGTTGATAGGTCAGTTGGGGATATTGCTCTCTCAATTGATGTAATGGCCCCGTTAAGGAAGAAAAACATGATTTGTTGGAACCTATTTGAAGAGTACCTGTAATTCCTTCATTGGTCTCTTTAACTTCCACAATCGTTTCCTCTAACTCGTTAAGAATCTGACCTGCTTTTTGATAAAGCACTTCTCCTGCGCTTGTTAATTCGAGTTTACGGCCATGACGGTCAAACAGCTTCAGGTCAAGTTCTTCCTCTATCAGTTTAATTTGCTGGCTGAGAGGAGGCTGAGCCATATGAAGTTTCTTGGCTGCTTTGGTTACTTGCCCTTCCTCCGCTACCATACGAAAGTAGCGCAATTGCTTAATATCCATTCTTTTCCCCCGTTCACTATGTATATGAAAATCATATGGAATATAGATATTATAGATATTTTTAATATAAATAAGCCTGTGGGATAATTTGAATATACAAACTTTAGCAAATATTTGCAAATTTAGCCTGCATCTAAGAAGTATTTTTGAAAGCGCTATCAAATGAGGAGGATAAGCATGAACGAACTTACTTTATCTGATATTAACCAGGCAGGAAAACGTGTGCTCAAAGAAGTGAAAGATATTCAGCTTTACATTGATGGAGCTTTTGTAGATGCCGAAAGCCAGGAGCAATTTGATAATTATAACCCGTTTACGAATGAAAAGATTAACAAGGTCGCATCTGGAGCGGAAGCGGATATAGACAAAGCGGTTAAAGCTGCCAGGAGAGCTTTCAAGGGAGAGTGGGGAAGCCTCTCTCAAAATGAAAGGTTATCCTATATTTATAAAATTGCAGACTTGATTGATGAGCATATTGAGGAAATTGCTCCGCTTGAATCCTACGATACAGGACTACCAATCAGCCAAACGAAGAAAATGGTCGCGCGCGCTGCCCAAAATTTCAGATTCTACGCAGAGATGGTGAAAAGTCGTCTGGTCGGAGATGCTTACCAGGTGGATCATGACTTTCTCAACTACACGATTCATAAGCCTGTTGGAATAGCCGGGTTAATCACGCCCTGGAACGCACCTTTTATGCTTGAAACGTGGAAGATTGCACCGGCGCTCGCTACCGGAAATACAGTCGTGTTAAAACCAGCTGAATGGTCCCCGCTTACGGCGAATCGCTTAGCTGAAATCATTGATAAGGCTGGTCTTCCAGACGGTGTCTTCAACGTCGTGCATGGCTACGGAGAAACAGCCGGGGCGTCGTTAGTTGCTCACGAAGATGTGGAGTTGATCTCGTTTACAGGAGAAACGACGACAGGCTCTGAAATTATGAAAAATGGAGCGGAAACGCTGAAGCGTTTTTCGATGGAGTTAGGCGGTAAATCCCCAATCATTGTGTTTGATGATGCAGACGTTGAGCGGGCCATTGATGCGTGTACATGGGGCATCTTCTCCTTTAACGGCGAACGCTGTACGGCAAACTCAAGATTATATGTACACGAAGACATCGCTTCCGAGTTTATCGCAGCTCTGAAAGATCGAGTAGAGAACATTGTAGTCGGTGATCCAATGAAAGAAGAAACGCAAGTGGGCCCGTTAATTCATACGAAACACTATGAAAGTGTGAAAAGCTATCTCGAACTAGCGGAAGAAGAAGGGTGTCAGGTGATCAGCGGATCGGTTCCGAAAGAACACAGCCGCGGTAATTTTGTAGCGCCAACGCTGCTTCTTAATGCAGACACATCGATGAGAGTGGTACAGGAAGAGATTTTTGGTCCAGTCATCGCTGTGATGACCTTCAAAGATGAAGATGAAGCGGTCGATCTAGCGAATAGTGTTCGTTACGGACTGGCGGGCTATGTGTGGACTA
>NZ_JBAPTY010000210.1:0-1701 GCF_049282395.1 Halobacillus sp.
GGGGAATTTTGAAAACCCTGTGACACTGCAGGGAAAAAGTTATGACGAAATCGATAAATCTATTCATTTGAGTACAGATCCAAGTGCCGTAGAAGCTTTAAAAGATGCAAACTTCTCAAACGTGAATCTAGCTAACAACCACGCCATGGACTTCGGACCTGAAGGGCTGCTTGACACGGTTCAAACTTTTGAAGATAAAGACCTTGATTTTGTAGGTGCCGGTAAAGATCTGGAAGCTGCCCAGCAGATTGACTATCAGGAAACCAATGGGTTAAAAATAGCGACCCTGGGCTTTTCTGATGTCTATGTGTCAGGTTTTCGAGCTTTGGAATATAATCCAGGAATTGCCGCTGCAGACCCTGAGTCTTTTCTACCTCTTGTAAGAGAGGCGAAGGAAAATGCAGATATGGTGGTCGTTAACATCCACTGGGGAGCAGAGTATGATAACAAACCTCACCCAAGACAGCAGGAAATGGCAAAGGCGATCGTGGGTGCCGGTGCAGATGTCATTATAGGCCACCACCCTCATGTATTGTCTCCGGTCGAGGTATATGATAATTCAGTGATTTTCTACAGCCTTGGAAACTTTATCTTTGATCAAGGCTGGTCCCGCACAAGAGATAGTGCTTTAGTTAACTATGACTTGATGGAAGATGGAACGGGCAGGTTTGAAATCTTACCTATGCGGATTCGGGAATCGCGTCCTGCCGTGACCAATAATAAATACAATCAAAAGAAAATCTTTACTCAATTAAAACGAGGAGAGCCTGAATCGAACTTCACAGTAGAAAATGGAAAACTGGTGATCGAAGTTGACCACTCTTCCATTTTAGAAGAAAGAGAATTAGAAGAGGATGAATAAGAAAATCCTTTCTATTCTTATGATACTAATCATTATAACCGCAGCGGCTGTAACTTACTTTATTAGTAACCAAGGAATGGAAAAGTCTCCTGCCTATGGGATCCAATCTTCTCCAACTACCGGCACTACGGAGGCATACGGAGTAAGTTCGTCCCATCCTCTAGCGGTTAAAGCTGGCATGGAAGTCCTCGAAAAGGGCGGCAACGCTGTCGACGCAGCCGTTGCTGTTTCCTATGCCCTTGGTGTCGTTGAACCCTATGGGTCAGGCATCGGAGGAGGGGGAGCTATGCTGATTCACCCTGCGGACGAAGAGCAGGATCCGGTTATTTACCAATATAGGGAAACAGCACCGATTTCAGGCGCAGCCCCTTCAAATAAATTTGGAGTTCCAGGCCTCGTTAAGGGTCTCGAGGCAGCTCATTCTGATTTTGGATCCATGGACATGGAAAAACTTTTGGAGCCTTCCATTGCACTTGCAGAAGATGGGTTTAAGGTGGATGAGCACCTTACACAGCGATTGGAGGATAATGCTCAGCGCATGCCCGTTAAGAAATTAGATCATTTTTTTCCTGATGGAGAGCCGATTCAACCGAATGAAACATTAAAACAAAAAGAATTAGCCAAAACTCTAAGAAGCATTCAATCAGAAGGTTCAGGCGCATTTTACTCCGGGGATATTTCTGATAAACTCGCGGACGGCGTAAAGGAATTAACCAAATCAGACTTGAGCAATTACACCGTTATGAAAAGTGCTCCCGTAAAAGGTGAATTTGCAGGTTATGATGTCTATTCAGCCCCGCCGCCATTGTCAGGCGTAACGTTAATTCAATCCTTAAAAG
>NZ_JBAPTY010000211.1:0-2314 GCF_049282395.1 Halobacillus sp.
GGCTTGGATTCACGGCCGGCTTCTCGGCGAGCTTAATTTTCGTTCCTTTTCAGGCGACTGTTCAAGTCCACACGCCTGTCCATATGACGGGCCGCGTGTTCGGCGTTCTCAACAGCGTGATGACAACGGCGACGATCATTGGTCCGCTGCTTGGAGGATGGATCGCGACGATCATAGGAGTGGTTCCGACGTTTACGATTACGGCGAGTCTTCTCGTCCTGGTAGCACTGATAGGATTTCTGACAAAACGAAAAGTAGAGCGAGGGAATGCAGATGTCTCCACGAGTAAGCAAAGAACACCTGAAGCAACGACGAGCTGACATTATGGAGGCCGCAACCACCGTCTTTATCGAGCACGGCTATGAACATACGACGATGAAGCACGTCATGGAAGCCGCCAATGTCAGCCGGGGCGGACTTTATCAATATTTCTCCAATAAAGAAGACCTTTTCGAAGCAATTCTTGAGGAAGGGATTAGTGAGGAAGTGGAAGAGGTGGATTTATCTCTGGATGAAGTAGAATCTAAGCACTGGGCCCTGCTCATGGAGCTGATGTTCGGGGAAGATGGAAGTCCGGATGCGAATATGGACCCGCTCGCCCCGAGCAAGCTCGAATTCTTTATCACCGGCCGCAACGATGAACGCCGTCGTGCCTATGGGGAAAAGCGGTATGAGATAGGACTGAGCATTTACGACGAAATCATTAAAGCCGGTCAGGAAGCCGGAGAGTTCAGCGACCGCTATGATAGCGAGTTGATAGCGAGATCGATCATTACGTTTGTGGATGGGCTGGCGCTTGACCATGCCATTCTGCCTGAGGAAAAGGTGAGAGTGAAGGAGCAGTCGGAGTTGTTTGTCGAGTATTTAAAGATGGCGCTGGATGTATCCTCCTCTTCATGAGGGGGATTTTTATTTGGGCTTGTTGGTATTTGCTTACAGACCGCTTCTATTTGAACAAATATAGTAAGGAAACTTTCGCATATGGAGAACGTGAAAAAGGACTTTCACCCAATAAAAGCGAACCAATTAAAGTACAAATAAATATCCAGGAGGGATTTTATGCATTTGGGTGCTTTTTCTATAAGTTTAAGCGTGAAAGACATTCATAAATCGAAAGCCTTTTATGAAAAGTTGGGATTTGAAGTATTCGGAGGCGACATTACTCAAAATTGGCTTGTGATGAAAAATGAGAACAGTGTAATTGGTCTGTTTCAGGGAATGTTTGAGGACAACATCATAACGTTCAATCCTGGCTGGAATCAAAATGCCGAAGATGTGAATCCATTTACAGATGTGCGGGAAATTCAGAAGCATTTGAAGGAACAAGGAGTGAACCTGGTATCTGAAGCTGATGAGACGACGGAGGGGCCGGAAAACATTACCATGGTAGACCCTGATGGAAACCCGATCCTGATCGATCAGCACCGATAGGGTTATGGGTTTTTATAGTGAAATGACCACGGGAATAGGATCTGCCGTGGTCATTTTTCAGTAAAACACGTCCAAGGACGTGTTTTTTTATCTATATGTTAACGGCAGCATAAGGAATTAAAGGATGTCCCTGATTTTCCTTCAACGATCATGTTTACTACATTTTTTCAAAGGGTATTTTTAGATGTGTTACAAGAAGATTACAAGGAGAAAAAAAGGGAGAAGTACACCTAATGAAGCAAGTAAGACAAATCGTTTTCATTCTACTACTCGGCGTTACATTTTATCTGACGTTTTTCAGCGAGCAGCCCTTTCCGATCAGGGTATCGGCCGCCGCTGTTTATTTAATAATCATAGTATCTGTCTGTTATGTATTGATGTTAGAAAACCGCTCACCCCACAAAACCCTATTATGGCTCTATTCGATTATATTCTTTCCGGTGGTGGGTTACGTTTTCTTTGTCTATTCAGGTCAATTACAGGTCAGAGGACATTTATTTGAAAGTAAGAGAGAAGATAATCAAAGGTATTTAGATTCTGCCATCGATAAAAATGCATCTATTGGCTGGAATCAGCTGACCAGTGAGGAACAGTTCATTTCCAATAGGATCGAAGCGGAAGGTGGTTTTCCCATTAGCTTCTCTTCCGAAGTATCCGTTTTGAAAGATGGGGACGAAACGTTTCCTGCTATCAAAGAACGTTTACGGGAAGCGAAAGAATACATTCACATGGAGTATTATACCTTTCGTGATGACCAGATTGGCCAGGAGATTATCGATATTCTGAAGGAAAAGGCGGAGGCTGGTCTTGAGGTTAAGGTCATTTTTGATGCGGCCGGCAGTATTGGAATGTCCGGCCACGCGAAGCGCAGCATGAAAAATGC
>NZ_JBAPTY010000212.1:0-7672 GCF_049282395.1 Halobacillus sp.
GATAAGGCAACATCGAATCGCTCCGCTCTTCGTGTTTTCTTTATATCCGCCAGCTCAGTCCAGTCCATACGCCGCTGACCAAGGTGCTTCCGCTTTTAAACTAGGAGTCTTCACCGTTCCCCTCCAACCCTTATCCATCTGACATAACGAACCGATTTATCTCGAAACTGAGTCTTCAACAAACGGGAGATTATCTTTAACAAGATACACTGAAACTATCGAAGAAAAAAGAGGAATATCGTTTTTTTCCTGACAGACTCTTTTATGAGAAGCGTTCTATCAACTATAATAAGAATTACAACGAAAATATCAGAAAAGTCAGAATGGTTGTCTCATATAGTAAAGAAAAGGAGGACGGGCTGGTGGAGCATCCATTATTACCGTTTAGAGAAGTCTGGAAAGCAAAGAAACGCATTCGAGAGATCGTTGATGGTCCAACACCTTTAATATATTCTGAGCATCTTTCCCAACATGCGGGCTCACATGTCTACTTGAAGCTTGAACACCTTCATCCCACCGGATCATTTAAGCTGAGGGGGGCTGCGAACAAAATCCTCTCTCTGACACCGGAGGAAAAAGAGAAAGGAGTCGCTACTTTTTCTACAGGAAACCATGGAATCGCTGTCTCCTATGTGGCGGGAAAATCTAACATTCCGTGTGTCGTCTGTATATCTAATCGTGTACCCGCGGCTAAAGTCGATCGTTTGAAGCGTCTGGGAGCTCAAGTAGAAGTGGTGGGGGAAAGTCAGGATGATGCTGAAGCCCGCTGCTATGAACTTCAGAGAGAAGCTGGTATGACTGTTATCAAACCCTTTGACGACCGGGAAGTGATTGCAGGTCAAGGGACCATTGGACTTGAAATTATGGAGCAGTGTCCGGAAGTGGATCAGGTAATTATTCCTTTATCAGGGGGAGGATTACTATCAGGTATTGGGGCTTCTTTAAAGAGTATTGATCCTGACATTCAAATCACGGGGGTTTCGATGGAAAAGTCAGCGGTTATGTATGAGAGCCTGCTAAAGGGCAAGCCGGTTATCCTGAAAGAAGAAGATACGCTTGCGGATAGTCTGCTTGGCGGCCTCGGTCCTAATAATGAGTACACCTTTTCATTAACACAGACTTTTTTAGACGAAGCAAAATTGGTTTCTGAAGCATCGATTGGGAGCGGAATTTTATTCATGCTGAACCATCACAAAATGGCGGTGGAAGGCGCTGCTGCAGCTGGTGTCGGCTGGCTGCTTAACGAAAAGAGTGCTAAAGGTAACCATGTCGTACTAGTGGTCAGCGGAAACAACATTGACCAACACACCATCGATCACTTAATTAAGAATCAATAGGGCAGGAGTGAAGCGAATGGGAGTTACAGTGGAAAAAGTGCTGCGGTTACCTATTTTTGAACAAGCCAAAGTGTTAACTAAGATCACAGATAAGCCCGTACAATGGATATCCGTAATCGAGACACCTGTGGAAAATTTTGTGAGAAATAATGAATTTGTGCTGAGTACCGGGGTGGGATGCGGAGACGATATAACGGCACTTGAGGAATATGTGAAGGATGTTATTCGTGCAGATGCTTCAGCTCTCGCTTTTGCTACAGGACGATATATTTACAAAATACCGGATCGTATTCTGAAAATAGCAGAGGAACACAATTTTATGATTATGGAAATTCCATGGGAAGTGAGGTTCGGAGATATTCTGCAGGATGTTCTTCGTTTAATAAGTGAAGAAAAGCAGACCGGACAGCAGCGGGCCGAAACCATCCGCCAGGAATTGATTAATTGTGTATTGAACGGCAAAGGATTGCAGGAAATCACCACGATTCTTTACGATAATACTCATATTCCTGCTGCTATCAGTGATCATAATAAACAAATCAGGGCTAATCAGCAATTCGACCGTTATTTTCTGGACGTGCTGAACGGAAAAGAGAACGAAGCGTTTCAACTCGTTTCTCCCGAGCCTTTTAGTGATCATCCATTAGTTCATTACATTGAAAAATATGAGATTGGTCCGCATTTTTGCTATCAGCTGACGATTCTTTCAAATTATAAAAAGCAAGGATATCTGCTGTTTAAGCCCGAGGAGGACCAAGAATTGTCATGGGTGGATTTATCGATTTTAGAGCATACGTTAACGGCGTGCGCTTTATATTTTGTGAAAGAAAACGCAATCGAAATGACCGAAATCCGGTTGAAAGATAACTTTTTACTGGAACTTGCTAAAACGGAAGTTGATATCGATAAGTCGCTCCTGGCAAAAGCTCACCTCCTTGGATATGATTTAGAGAAACCATATGTATGTCTCGTAGGGGATATTCGATTTAAAAAGCAGATTGATGGTCCCGTAGGATCAGAGGAACATTCGGTCCAATCTTCTTCCATGCATAGCCGGAACTACTATATTCAAAAGGAAGTGACACATGCGGGCGATGTGCTGAAGCGGCAGACGATGACCACGTTTGATGAAGGAGAAGTCATTGTTTATATAGAAGCGGACGCCAAGACATATCCGGAGACAGCCAATCAGTTTCTTGATCTTGTGGAGCGGCGCCTTCACGAATTACTTGCCGGTATAACGATTTCCTGGGGAGTCTCCTGCCATAAAGATGGCCTGTACAACTTCCACCAGAGCTACGAAGAGGCCGCTACCGCTTTAAATATCGGACGCCAGAAACATGAAGATGGTGACCGCACTTTTTTCAGTGATACGCGAATGAATCGCTTGTTAATGGCCCTATCACATGAAAAAGAAATTGAGTTTATTGTCCAGAATACCTTGGAGAAACTAATCGAATATGATCAGCGAAGACAGACCGACTTAATTCATACGTTCATTGTTTATAACAAATACAACAGTAACGTAAGCCAGACAGCCCGTGCCTTAAATCTTCACCGACAGTCATTGCTGCATCGCTTAAGGAATATTGAACAATTAACAGGGCTTTCCTTATTGGATGCAGATGATCTTTTCCTCCTGGAGCTCAGTGTACGCTTATGGATGTTGAAGAAAATAGAAAAATGAGCGCTTCTTCTGTAAAGGAGCCGCTCATTTTTATTTATTATCTGTCGGCGACGATTGTTTCTAAGTCCTCGTTCCTTGAATCAATTCTAGTTAATTGAATCTCCCATACATCCTTTTCCTTAACGTAAGAAATCATCTCTACGGCTAAAAGTTTGTCCCCCGGAATCTCCATAATAGCTTTAGACAGAGCCTCAGAAGCTTCTAAATCTGCACCCTCTACATGGCTCATTTCGAGAATCTTCACTTCTTCTGCTTCTGCCTGAGAGGGGAAGGATTCACGGACCCCATTTTTCACCCACACTTCTACCTGTTTACCTACCCAGCGGTCTTTAGGTGCGCCTGAGACCCACATCGCATTCGCAGTACTCTCAGAATTAGAGTCCAAGGGGGACACCACTAGAATTTGGTCCTTTTTCTGCTCCATAACAAATCCAGTAATTTCAGGAGGCGCAGGGTTTTCTTGTTCAGGTGATTTTTTGGAATCACTATCAGAATTAGAAGTTGGTGCAGAGCCGCAACCGGCCAGAATCATAGCTATGAAAAATATGCATCCCCAAGCTTTCATAGACTTGCCTGCCTTTCTATTTGTATTTTTTTGAATAATTTTCCATGACATCTATCTTTAACTTTGTTATAGTATAAAACAACCAAGTGAATCTATGATTATAACTACTAGGGGAGCCTGAATAGGCTGAGAGGAAAGCAAAGTAGCATTCCGACTCTTAAGAACCTGATCTGGTTAAGACCAGCGGAGGGAAGTAGTCTACTATTTTTATTAGACATTACCCTTTTAAGTCAGGTCCTTCCCAGGATCTGGCTTTTTTATTTTTCCCCTACGGAAGGGAGGGCAGAAATGAACAAAACAAGACTACTAACGACTATGGCTGCATTTGTTGCGATTGGAACACTTGGTGCCCAGCTGCTCTGGTTTCCAGCAGGAGTTGCAAAGGCTTATCCAGTCCAGCATGCAGTAAATGTGATGGCAGCTGTTACACTTGGTCCTTTACCAGCTGTAACTATAGCTTTTATGATCGGTCTATTACGCCTCCTCCTGGGGTTAGGCACCTTGCTCGCGTTTCCTGGAGGAATGATCGGTGCTTTTCTTGCGGGTATCTTATACAAATGGGTTCACAATAAAATGGCAGCTGTTGCCGGTGAAGTGCTTGGTACCGGGGTTATTGGAGCCTTATTCGCTGTTCCATATGCCAACTTACTCATGGGCAGCTCATCTGGAGCTCTGGTATTTCTTCCATCTTTTTTAGTCAGCAGTATATCGGGCGCTATGATAGGATGGATCATCGTCACAAGAGTTAAATTGGAAAAATATATCTTACAACCATAATACACGGAAACTACTAGGGGCGCGAGTGTTCGCTGAGATAAGGAAATAAATTCCTTGGTCCCTTAACACCTGATCTGGATCATGCCAGCGGAGGGAAGTAGTAAGCAGCCCCACTCTCTCCCTCCCTTAGTAGCTTCCGAAAAAATCAGGAGGCATATTCATGTCATTTACAGAACAGTTAAGACAAGAAAATCATGATATATTTGAAAGAATTTTTCATCATCCTTTTGTTGAAGGGATTGGAAATGGTCGTCTTCCCTCGGAATCTATTGCTCATTATATAAAAGCAGACTACGAATATTTAAATGCGTTTATGCACATTTATGGAATTGCAATTTCCAAGTCTTCGGAGCGTGAAGATATTCAATATTTTAACGAACAGGTTCATTTTGTTCTTCATAGTGAAGTACATCCCCATCATAATTTGTGCGAGTATATCGGTATTCGGTACGAGGATCTTCAAGGTTACCCACTCCCTCCAACGGCTGATCATTATGTGAAGCATATGATGTACCATGCTCAAATGGGAGGTCTTGGTGAAATTATTGCCGCACTGCTCCCATGTCCCTGGACTTATTTAGAGATAGGGAGATATTTGATGGAGGAGTATGAGCCTGACCAAGATCATCCTTTTTATCCCTGGATAAAATTCTATGCCGAAAGCGAGATGCAAATTCTGACGGATCATTTACGAAGCCGGCTGGATCATTTAGCTGAACAGGCTTCAGAAAAAGAACTCAGTCGTATAAGAGATGCGTTTCGGAAAAGCTGTCAGCTGGAATGGTCTTTTTGGGAAATGGCTTATACATGTGAAGAATGGATTGAAGGAAAGGCGGTGGATGTTAAATGAACCACGTTCCATGCGCATTGACTATTGCGGGTACAGATCCAAGCGGAGGGGCAGGTATCCAGGCGGATTTAAAGACATTCCAGGAATTAAAATGCTACGGGATGTCCGTGATCACATCTGCTGTTGCTCAAAATACAACGGGGGTAAAGGATATTCACCATCTTCCCCTTGATTTCCTGGAAAAACAACTGCAGTCGATTTCTGAAGATATGCCAGTCCATGCTGTAAAAACAGGAATGGTCGCTCAAAAAGATATGATGCAAGTAATAGCTGACTGGATCCCACAGATCCAAGCTTATTATGTAATGGATCCCGTTATGATTTCTCAAAGTGGTGATTCTTTAAGTGAGGAAGAATCACGGGAAGTGTTACGAAAACAACTGCTACCTTTAACGTCTTTAGTAACCCCTAACATCCCGGAAGCGGAAGAGATAACCGGAAAAAGGATTGAAACGGAGGAAGACATGAAAGAAGCGGCTGAAGCTATCGTTAAGAACTTCGGAGCAGGTGCAGCCTTAGTCAAAGGCGGACACAGAGAAGGGACAGCCATCGATTATTTATTTGATGGAAATGAGATCCATGCCTTCGAATCAGAACGTATTCAAACAAAAAACACTCATGGGACCGGCTGTACGTATTCAGCAGCGATTACTGCTTACCTGGCAAAGGGATTCTCGCTAGTTGAAGCTGTCAAACAAGCTAAATATTTTGTAACAGAAGCGATTCGATATTCCTTCGATCTAGGCCATGGCAGCGGTCCGACCAATCATTTTGCTGCTCGTAAGGAGGTTTCTAACAAATGGATATGAATATTATTAAAGAAGTGCGTGAAAAGCAGCCGCTGATTCATCATATTACGAATCAGGTGGTAATGAACTTCAGCGCAAATGGTTTACTTGCTTTTGGAGGTTCCCCTATCATGGCACATGCCGAAGAAGAGGTTGAGGATGTATCGCGTCTTGCCGACGGTGTTCTTCTTAATATAGGGACATTAACAGAAAATCAAGTAAGTGCCATGATTACAGCAGGCCAGGCAGCTAATAAGGCAGGGGTTCCTGTGGTAGTGGATCCGGTTGGAGCACCTGCCACTAAATTCCGCTCGAAAAGTATTCAAACCATTTTAGAAAGAGTTAAACCTTCCGTAATTAAAGGAAATGCTGGTGAGCTTGCCCATTTAATAGGAGAAGAAGTAGAGACAAAAGGGGTGGAATCGACAGGTACGGGGAACGAGAAATCAATTGCGGAAAGAGTAGCACAAACTTATAAGACGACCGCTGTTGTCACAGGAAAAATGGATGTAGTTTCTGATGGGGCCGAAATACGGACTAATTCAACAGGCAACCCTCTATTAGCAAAGGTGACAGGGACCGGATGCCTTCTCGGATCGATTCTTGCTGCTTGCATGTCTGCAAATGGATCAAGTGTAACCAAGATCCATACAGCTCTGGAATTTTTCGGAGCGGCGGCTGAATATGCAGCCTCTCAAGATGAAGTACAGGGACCAGGAACATTTTCTCCCCTTTTCCTCGATGCATTGGCTATGGATCCTGATCAATTGAGGAGAGAGGAATAGTGACATTATCTAAGCAGTTAAGAAAGTATTTCGTGATGGGCAGCCAGGACACAGACAGGGATCCTGAAGCTGTCCTGGAAAAAGCTATTGAATCAGGGATAACCGCTTTTCAGTATAGAGAAAAGGGAAAAGGATCACTTGAAGGAGAGGCTAAGCTTGAGCTTGGCAGAAAGTTAAGAGGCATTTGCCATGAGAAGGGGGTCCTCTTCATAGTCAATGATGATTTAGATATGGTTGAACCGCTGGAGGCAGACGGGATTCATGTAGGTCAGGAAGACATAAGTGTGGAAGTCATAAGGTCGCAATTTCCAGACAAGATCCTCGGCTTATCCGTTTCAACAGAGGAGGAAGTAATTCAAAGTTCGTTAGAAAAGGTCGACTATCTTGGAGCTGGTCCTGTCTTTCAAACGAGCACGAAGGAAGACGCCAAGCCTGTGGTCGGAACCGTCTGGATTAAGCAGCTGAGAGAGGCGTATCCGGATTTACCGATCGTTGGCATCGGAGGGATTAATACGGAAAATGCCTCATTGGTTATAGAAGCAGGAGCTGCTGGAGTTGCCGTGGTTTCAGCTATTACACACGCCGAATCGATAGCGGAAGCGGTAAAACGTCTATAACGAAACTTGGAGTGCGGGACTTCTACTAAACTCTGATCAACATCAATAATGGTGCACACTTATTCAACAATAGGGCCGTTTAGTTGAAGACTCAGTTTCGAGATATCTTTGGCCCGTTACGATATGAGGAGGGGGCTGGTGGGGAAATAACTCGTCTTGTTCCATCACCCAGACACTCGAGACATAAGCCGTTCATCAACGGACGGCAAGACCACCGTCCTTTTGATGCTCGGCTTATGCTGTTCGTGTCTTTCGGGGTAATTCCA
>NZ_JBAPTY010000213.1:0-4382 GCF_049282395.1 Halobacillus sp.
TACTATTTCATTCATCCATGTACAGACAGCTTTTGTATAAGCGGGGTGAAATGTTTTTGGATATGGATTTTTCTTTCTGAACAGCACTTCATCAGGAAGAACGCCACGCAACGCTTCCCTCAGCAAACCTTTTTCCTGATTCCCGTGAAATTTCATGCTCCACGGAATATTCCACGCATATTCCACCAGACGATGATCGCTGAAAGGTACACGCACCTCAAGACTCGCCCCCATACTCATCCGGTCTTTACGCTCAAGAAGCGTCTGCATGAACCAGTTCATATTCAGATAAGACATCTGTCTATGTTTCACCGCTTTTTTGTCTTCCCCTGCAAGAACCGGCGTTTCATCGATTGTCTCCTGATAGCGTTTCAACATATATGCTTCCATATCCACGCTCTCGCTGACATCCGTCCTTACTAAATTCATTCGTTCATCCAGGGAACGGATCCATGGAAACCCTTTCCGCTCCTGATCCTCTTTTCTATAAAACCACGGATAGCCTCCAAAAATCTCATCGGCACATTCTCCTGACAATGCGACGGTGACATGAGATTTTATTTTTTCACAGAACCATAACAGCGATGAATCAACATCAGCCATGCCTGGCAGATCTCTTAACGTGACGGCCTGTTTTAGCCTTGATATTAGGTCTTCCGGTGTCGCTTCCATCACGTAATGACGGGTTTGATGCTGGCTTGAGACTTTCTTAATATAAGCTTCATCACGATCCGGCTGAAAAGCGCTCTTCTTAAAGAATTTATCCTGATCTTTATAATCAATCGAAAAGGTCTGCAGGGCGCCCTTATGTTCATTTTTGTATTTTTCAGCGGCTACGGCGGTAATAGCACTTGAGTCCACCCCTCCCGATAAAAAAGTACCTAGCGTTACATCAGAAACGAGCTGCCGTTCGGAAGCATCAATAAATAATTCCCGCACGCGCGCTACGGTATCATCCCATGTGTCGGTGTGCTCGGCGCTCTTCACGTTCCAGTAACGCTCGATCGAAAGCTTTCCTTTTTCCCAAAATGCCCGGTGACCTGGACGCAGTTCCTGCAGCGTTTCAAAAATGCCGTGCCCTGGTGTTCTCGAAGGTCCAAGCGTAAGAATTTCCTGAATTCCTTCCGTTCCAACCCTTGGTTCTACATCCGGATGGGCAAGGATGGCTTTCATTTCAGAAGCAAACATCAGACCGTCCGTCTGATGTCGTATAAACAGCGGCTTAACCCCGAGCCGGTCTCTGGCTAAAAACAGACGCTTTCTCTTTTTCTCCCAAATACTGAAGGCGAAAATGCCGTTTAATTGTTCCACACATTCTTTGCCCCACTCCATAAAACTGACGAGGACAACCTCCGTATCCGAATGAGAGCGGAACGTCCAGCCTTTCGCTTTTAATGTATCTCGTACTTCATCCGTATTATATAACTCACCGTTATAGCAAAGCACATACTGTTCGTTATGTGCCTCCCGAATCATTGGCTGCTTGCCGCCATTCGGGTCTACAACAATTAGACGCTGGTGTCCGAAAGCTGCCGGGCCATCCAGCCACGTTTGATAATCATCTGGACCACGGTGCCGGATGGTATCGGCCATCCTTTTTAAAAGAGGGGCTTTATTCTGCACTTTATTTTTCTCGTCAATCCAACCCACAATACCGCACATTAAGCTTCACCATCCTTTAAAGTAAGCTGAATCCTAAAAAACACATCATAGCTTACTATATGACAGCGGCTCGCCGCTTATTAAAAAGTTCTGCTTGACAACCTAAATGAGAATGATTATCATTATAACTGATAAAGGATATCTTCCGTTACCCCCCAAGTAGCGAAGCTCATTCTAGGACAGTAGAAAATCCCCCCAAAAAAAAACGGCAAAGCCTGTACAAGGCTTGCCGCTTTTTTTATTTTGCAGGAAGTATGCCTGCTCCAAGAAAACCAAAGCCTAAAATAATTGCAATGGCTCCAGCTACTACCAGCTGTGTCCACCAAATAGCAGCTGGTTTCTTTTTCTTATACTTCACACACGCCATTTCCATAGCTGCAATTGTCCATAAGCCAACAAGCACCTTAAAAATGATCAGCCCGCCATAGTTTGCGTAGCTCGCAAAGAGTGATCCTCCTGAATAAAGAATCAATAAATAGTCCGCCCGCAGAATCATATGGGAAATTTTTGCCCCTTTATCATTCCCGCTCCGGGCAAATGTTGTAACAAGTCCCACTAAAGCAAATGCGATTACCCACGAGGTAATATGTAGATGTGCCAATGTTCTTCCTCCTTTTACATGAATCTACGGATATAATAGCACGAGTCCGTCAAAATTTCCTACCAATAAGTACCTTGTTAGGGTGAGAATAATAAAACAAACCTGTTATAATAATAAAAGATTGAAATGTAATTGGAGGGATATCATGTCAGTAAACAGTCAAGAAATCATTGATCAAACACAAGAATATGGTGCCAAAAACTATCATCCACTTCCGATCGTTGTATCGAAAGCGGAAGGCGTATGGGTAGAGGATCCAGAAGGTAACCGCTACATGGATATGTTAAGCGCGTACTCTGCGGTGAACCAGGGACACCGTCATCCGAGAATTATTCAAGCACTAAAAGACCAGGCCGACCGTGTCACCCTAACTTCCCGAGCTTTCCATAACGACCAGCTTGGACCGTGGTATGAGAAGATTTGTAAAATTACCAATAAGGAAATGGCTCTTCCAATGAATACAGGAGCAGAAGCCGTTGAAACAGCTGTTAAAGCAGCTAGACGGTGGGCTTACGATGTGAAGAAAGTAGAAGATAATCAAGCCGAAATCATCGCCTGTACCGGCAACTTCCACGGAAGAACGATGACAGCCGTATCCCTTTCTTCAGAAGAAGAATACAAACGCGGATTCGGTCCGACGCTTCCAGGCATCAAGTTGATTCCTTACGGCGATGTAGAGGCTCTAAAAGAAGCCATCACTGAAAATACAGCCGGATTCCTGTTTGAACCGATCCAGGGTGAGGCGGGTATTGTTATTCCTCCAGAAGGATTCTTGAAAGAAGCCTATGAGGTTTGTCAGGAAAACAACGTGCTGTTCATAGCTGATGAAATCCAGGCAGGTCTTGGCCGAAGCGGTAAAATGTTTGCCTGCGACTGGGAAGACGTAAGTCCTGACATGTTAATTCTCGGCAAAGCACTAGGAGGCGGAGTATTCCCTATTTCATGTGTAGTGGCGAATAAAGAAGTGCTGGGCGTATTTAACCCGGGCTCTCACGGGTCTACATTTGGCGGAAATCCATTAGCCTGCGCTGTATCTGTTGCTTCTCTCGATGTACTTGAAGAAGAAAATCTGGCCGAACGTTCTCTTGAACTCGGTGAATACATGAAGAAAGAACTGCAGTCAATCGATAATCCGAAGATCAAGGAAGTTCGTGGTAAAGGGTTGTTCATTGGCGTTGAAATGACAGAACCTGCCCGCGGCTACTGTGAAGAGTTGAAAGCAAAAGGACTGCTTTGTAAAGAAACACACGAAAACGTCATTCGTTTTGGTCCTCCTCTTATCATTGAAAAAGAGGATCTTGAATGGGCAATTACTCAAATTAAAGAAGTTCTTAGCCAATAAAACCCACAAGCCTGTAGAGAAAACTTTCTCTACAGGCTTTTTTCTTACTTCGCCCCTATTAAATCTCCATTTAACTTTAAAGTAAAGCTCCCGTTAGTTGAAGACTTGATTTCGAGATATTGGGTTATGAGGAAGGTCCTCCGGGGGACGATTTCGCTTTCCGCGGGCATGTGCTGAGCCTCCTCGAGCAAGCTCTGCGGGGTCTCACCGAACATGTTCATCCCGCAGGAGTCTACATCGTCCCCCTCCAGACCTTGCGAAATAGGGAGCTCGAAATCATGTTTGAAACGTCCCTCCATATGACTTAGATAAACCAATAATAATTAGCGTATACGTGTAGATAATCACTGCTATAGAAGCATTTGAGGCGGATCAAGCATCTCCCTATCGCTTATAGAAGGGGCCGTTCCCTCTTCCATGATAGGGTGGCGAAGGAAACAACGAGACTCCCGCGGGAGAAGGAGATAGGCGAGACCCCACAAGGAGTGTTAACGACTGAGGAGGCTTGCCAGTTCCCCCGCAGGAAAGCGAGTTGTTTCCGTAGCCCCCTCATCAAACTTTTGGCAAAGGACCCGAGATATCTCAAAACTGAGTCTTCAACAAACCGGCCCGTTTGTGGAATAACCTGTAGATTATAGTTCAACCATAAAGCTAACAATCCCATTAAAAAAACCACCCTTTACCTATAACCGTAAAAGGTGGTTTTTAGTTTTATGATAGGTTTTGACTCCAATCAATGACGGCTTCTCCTTCAAGGAAACGCTCAGAGTCCATAGC
>NZ_JBAPTY010000214.1:0-1532 GCF_049282395.1 Halobacillus sp.
GTTCGCTGTAATCCAGAAGATAACGCCACACTTTCGTAGCTGTGCTCTATTGCCCAGTCATGGACAAAGTTCAGTAACTCTTTACCATAACCGTTGGAGCGGCTTTTTTCCTCTGTCACTAAATCACATACCCAGACAAACCGGCCATAATAAAGTGTGATCATCGGTTCAAAACCAACTACCGCTACTACCTCTTCCCCCTCGTATAAAGCAAACATCTTGTAACCGTCTTTTTCTTGAGCCTCCGCTACTAACTGAGAATATGTAGATAAATCCAGGTGAGTTCTCAGCTGTTTCATTACCGGATAAACTTCCAGAATATCTTCTTTCGATTGAATCTCCTTAATCGATGATGAACCCATAGTAAGCCCCTTTTTTCTGAATATTTTCAATACCAATAGATTAACATATTCGCTCTCAGATGTGGGTAAAAAGAATAAGTCACATGTTATCGCATTGGCACGTCCTTATATTAAATATTGTGCGGTTGTTCCCTAATAGTACGCCGCTTAACCTAATAGTGCCAGTTAAGCTCACGATGACGTTACTGCTTGCTTAAATGTGCGAGCTCACGCATTAATGGCCAACCAGTACTAAATTAGCGCGCGTTTCATTTGTCACCTGCTGCCAATATCAGTATAATTTTATAATTGGTCTGTTAAACTATGTTATTTAGATAGATAGAAAAGGAGGCGAACACATGCCGGATCAGAATTACAACAAAGTTTTAATGGCTGGATTATTGCTTGCTGGTTCGTTCATTACTATTCTTAACCAAACGCTTATGATTACGGCGATTCCTCCAATCATGCATGAAATGAACGTTTCGGCCAATTCAGCACAGTGGCTAACTACGGTCTTCATGCTTGTCAATGGAATTATGATTCCGATAAGTGCCTTTTTAATAGAGAGATTTACAACGAGACAACTGTTCATCACCGCCATGAGTGTGTTTGTTTTTGGTACTTTAGTCGGTGGGCTTGCCCCTAATTTCCAACTGCTCCTGGCAGGAAGAGTCATACAGTCGGCGGGAGCAGGAGTAATGCTGCCCTTGATGCAAACAGTATTTTTATTGATTTTTCCTGTAAATCGCCGTGGAGCAGCGATGGGTTATATTGGACTGGTTATATCCTTTGCGCCAGCGATCGGGCCTGCGTTATCAGGATGGATTACGGAAAATTCTTCATGGCGCGCATTATTTTTAATCACCTTACCGCTTGCAGTTATTATTATTGGGGTGGCCTATTTCATTCTAAAAAATGTTACTGAACTGAAGAATCCGAAGGTAGATATCCCTTCTATCATCATGTCTTCTGTCGGTTTTGGCAGCCTGCTTTACGGATTTACCAGTGCCGGAAATAATGGCTGGGACAGCCCGGTTACGATGACGGCTCTAGGTGTCGGCGCAGTTGCCCTTACGTTGTTCATCACCAGGCAATTACGTATGCATCATCCTATGCTTGAATTCCGTGTTTTCAAATTGAGGACATTTACAATTACGACACTTATCGCGATGATCGCCTTCATGGGAC
>NZ_JBAPTY010000215.1:0-6732 GCF_049282395.1 Halobacillus sp.
GACATAAGCCGTTCATCAACGGATGGAAAAACCACCATCCTTTTGATGCTCGGCTTATGCTGGTCGTGTCTTTCGGGGTGATTCCACATTTGAACACCTGTGGCAACGTCGAACGACCCTGCGTCGTGCAGAGCCGGAAAGCGAGTCGTTCCCTGCAGGACCTAAAACTCTCGCGAGATATCTCGAAACTGAGCCTTCCAGTATTGGGAGCTTATCTGTGATAATCAACTTGAAGTTTAAATAGAGTTTTTGATTTAAATATGTGAAATTAACCTACGGGGTTTGATATGATAGAAACCATCTGATGCAAAGGAGTATGAGAAAATGGATATACAAAAAAAAGAAGAGCTCTTTGAGCAGGCGAGACAATGGATCTTGGAAGCAGGGTCCCATATTCGAGACCATATCGATGCTCCAAGGTCCATTCAGACGAAGTCGAATCCTAATGACTTAGTGACGGAAATGGATCAGCAGACAGAACAATTCTTTGCCGATAAAATCAATGGAAGTTATCCTGACCATTTGTTATTAGGTGAGGAAGGTTTTGGGGATTCTCTGGAAGATTTAAAAGGTACCATTTGGATTGTCGATCCAATAGACGGTACGATGAACTTTGTTCATCAAAAACGAAATTTTGCGATCTCGATTGGTATATATGAAGATGGAGTTGGAGAGATTGGGCTGATTTATAATGTAATGGAGGACGTGCTGTATTCAGTTAAAAGAGGACAAGGAGTCTTTAAAAACGAAAAACAGCTGCCTGATCTAAACGATTCGAGACCACTCAAAGAATCCATTCTTACATTAAATACGACGTGGTTGATTCCTGAAAATCCACACGTGGATCATCAAAGCATTCAGGAATTAGTGAAGACCATTCGGAGTACACGCTCTTATGGTTCAGCTGCTCTCGAGTTAGCCTTTGTAGCCGAAGGCATTGTGGATGGCTATTTGACAATGACACTGATGCCGTGGGATTATGCGGCTGGTGCCATTATGGTACAGGAAGTAGGCGGGACCGTTACACGTGCGGATAAGGGTGAGCTTGATCTTTTAAATTCAACCACCGTATTAGCCTGTCGTTCCAATATATACGATGAAATTATAGACGATTATGTACAGCTTAAATCAAAAGAAAGCGACCACTAAAAGGGGTCGCTTTTCTTATGCATTCAGTTTTCTTTTCAATCGCAATCCAAAACTCATAATGATAAAACCGAGTATAAAAAAGAAGCCGGCGAGCCAGAAATTTTCCTGGCCAATAGCAAAGCCTACTGAAATAAATGATAGTATGACGAGGAAGGCTAATATACCCATGTTCATTTGAAAGTTCTTCAACAAGTTCACCCCTATTCAAAAGTTATTATAAAGGATTTGTCCAAAAAATGAAAATTGTTGAATGGGTAGCTTCTTTAGATCGTATCTAGTATCATAAAATACAGAATAGAGGAGAATACGAGGAGGAACATCATGGCAGATAACACAACATTGACCGTGCCTACTGATTTATGGCCGATCGCTGATTTCTTTTTTCAGGGCCTGGGCAATGAAGTAAATATGAATGATGAATCGGAAGTAGGGATGTTATTTCGTTCCTTTCTGCTTTTATACATAACCACTGTAATTCTGGCTATTATTACATTTAAACTGGGTTTTGCCAGGAAGCTGCCGCTTATGAAAACGATAGTTGTTTATGCGGTACTTATTATTGGCACCTTTCTATTGACGCTGATTTTAGGTTTGAACCTGCCATTGCCAGAAAGTTTGATGGTAGCTGCTGTGATTATGGGTGTCTACAGGCTGCGTCTGCACCGGGAACGAAAAGAGAAACAATCCTAAAAAGGAAGGCTCCCCATCTATCGGGAGCCTTCCTTTATTATTAGTAAATATCAACTATGGCAGATGATTTTCTTTTTTTCGCTCACGATTGAAGCGGAATTGACCGGTAGCCAGCCGCTTTTTTGTGTTTTCTTCAATACGGTCGTGGCAGGTCTGGCACATATAAGTGTGAATCCGTCTGTTTCTCAATCGTTTGGCTTGCAGACAGTAACTGTCAATTTTCTCAATGTTGTCGCATATAACGCACTGTACACGCACAATTCTCACCTCAATACTGACTATCATTTGTAATTATCATAACATATTTGATGGATATAAGTGTAATTTTATCCGTTTTCATGTTTGAGTTTTACATGGAGGGGAAAGGTTAAATACAAGTAATAGAAAGGATGGTTATTGTGAAAAAACGTTGGATTTATACCGCAGTAGGAGCCGTAGCCGGAGGTGCGATTGCTTATTTCATGAAAGATGAAGATAATAGAAAGCAAGTCGTGGACAAGGCTAAATCAGTAAAAAATAATTTCGGTCAAAAAGATGACCTGCCCGTAGAGGAAGCTGGAAGACCTGAAGAAACAGCAGACCATGATAATGCAAAAATGGTGTCTGAGGGTTCTCAGTTTGGTGTTCAATACTACAATGAATTGACAGAGAAAGAGAGAGAAATCTTAGAAAAAAGTAACAGCTAAATCCTTAAAGGATTTAGCTGTTTTTCTGTCACTGTTCTCTGGATTGTTCTTTTTCAATTTGATTCAGTTTCTTATTCTCATTCTTAGGGATTGACTCCTGGTTAGGATTAGAAGGTGGAGTGTCATTGGCTGGACCTTCCGGCATGTAGCGAGCAATGATCTGGCTGAGTTCATCGGTCACCGCTTCAACTGGGTGCCCCTGGGACATTTTCTTGCCAAGACCACGCAGGCGTTCTACCCCGTCAGCGTCAGCTATGACAAGCGCTTGTTTACCATAAGGGTCGTGCTTTAGAGCTTCGGCAACGGAATATTTTATAACACCCACCCGGGAACGATCTAAATCTTTGTCTACGTCCACTCCTACGGCTACATAATTGCCTAGAACGATGGCTGTAGCATCATGAACATCAGGGACTTCAACGGCAAGATTCGCCAGGCGGCGGGCAATTTGCTGACTGGTCATATTTTTTCGATTAACTGGATCAGAATCGCTGACATATTGAAATTCAGAATCACCCTGTCTTTCTTGTAGAAGAGATTCTTCGTCATTTTGCTGACACGCTGCGAGGAGCAGTAATAGAACTACAAAAAATATTTTTTTCAATTGGCACACCACTTTTTAGTTCTAGGTTGTGTTTTAACTGAAAAATTATACAAAAAAAGGACAGCTGAAAAAGCTGCCCCATTCTTTATTTCATAACTATTTTTTTAATTCCTTTGATTGGATTGGAACGGTTAGAACCATCATTAAAATAAAGATGTACCGGTCCATTTTCCTTCAGTGGTTTTCCTTCTTCGGCGAATAGAAGGACTGATTCTGCAAGCTGATCAGCTGAGATAGTCTGTTCGCCTTCATCCGTCACTAGGGCCGCTTCCTTCACTTCTGCGTCTGGCTCACTTGTATGAAGAAAAGGTTTTAGTGGCATAAGAAATGTACCTTTTAATATTTGCTCTTTTTCCTGACGGCGTATGCTTTTATTGACGGGAGGGTTCAGCTTCTGCTGGTACACTTCCCTGGTGAATCGTAAAGACTTCCTTTTTATTTCATCTTCTTCTTCCTCTTCGGCTTTTGCTTTCTCAGGGTGAAATACTTGATCGAATGTCATTTTACGGTCATCAAATATCCAAACTGTAGGATCTAGCGTGATTGGAAATTTAACATTTCCTTGTATTTGAACAATCATGGATGCAGCCACCTTTCATTTAAAAATCATCCATCCAAATCATAGCAAAAAATGAAGTCGATTTCATTAAAAGGAGGTCTTTTACAATGAATAAAGAAATCACCACAGAAATTCTTGAAGAATGGTTAGAGAACGTCAGGCCGTATGCCTATGATGGGCAGGTGGCTGATTATATTCCTGCATTGTCCAGACAGAATCCAGAAGAACTGGCTGTTGCCATTCATTATATAGATGGCAGTTCTATCCACGCCGGAGAGATTGAGGCAACTTTCACCCTGCAAAGTATTACGAAGGTCATCTCACTGGCTTTAGCCTTAATGGATAATGGCGAAGACTATGTGTTTGATCATGTCGGGATGGAGCCGACAGGCGATCCGTTCCATTCGATATATCGATTAGAGCAGCTCCCTTCCAAGCCTTTAAATCCTATGATTAATGCCGGAGCTCTTTCAGTTACACACATGATCCACGGGGATACTCCCGATGAAAAGGTGGGGCGTCTTCTCAGTTTTGTCCATGAAATGACGGACGATCATACGATCGGATATAACGATGAAGTAGCAGCCTCTGAGTTCGAAACGGCCTTCTTAAATCGTTCTCTCCTTTTCTATATGAAGCAGCATCAGATTGTTACAGGCAGCGTAGAAGAAACGCTCGATGCTTATACCAAGCAGTGTGCAATCGAAGTGAATGTTCCTCAGCTTGCAAGGATTGGCGCTCTATTTGCCAATGAAGGAAGAGATTTGGACTCCGGCCGTCAGATCATTCCTAAACACTTTGCACGTATCTGTAAAACGTTTATGGTTACTTGCGGTATGTACGATGCATCTGGATCATTTGCGATTAAAGTAGGGATGCCTGCCAAAAGTGGTGTATCCGGCTCGGTGGTGGCTTCTCTTAACGGATTCGGTGGAATTGCTGTATATGGTCCAAGCCTTGACGAGAAGGGGAATAGCGTAGTTGGACTCAGACTTTTGGAACTATTGTCGAACCGTTATGATCTGTCAATTTTTTAATTAGATAAGCTAATTGAATCTTGCAATTTTCCTTCCCAGACGATAATATTATTAAAAGAATGACTGTAATGGGAGGGGATAATGATGTTGTCTGATGTGGCTGTGGATCATCGTGAGAAAGCCTACGCCCTTCTAAAAGAAGACGCTGATAAGATTTTAAAATTAATAAAAGTACAGATGGACAATTTGACTATGCCTCAGTGTCCACTTTATGAGGAAGTTTTAGATACACAAATGTTCGGTTTATCACGCGAAATCCATTTCGCTGTCCGGCTGGATTTGATCAGCGAAGAGGAAGGTAAACAAATATTAGATAATTTGGAACAACAACTAAACGTCTTACATGAAGCTGCTCAAAGATCATGAATGGACAAGCTCAAATTGCGACAAGTTCTGTTGTAATTTGAGTTTTTTTTGTAAAAATGAGCTTGAAGCTCATACATATAGAAATGAAATGTCAGGCAAGAAGGAATTTTGCAGTATGAAAGAGAACAAATATATAAAGTAGGGATGAATAAACATGATTCGACATTTAAAAACGTATGATTTTAGCTTATTATTTGCCCCTATTGCTCTGGTAGCTTTCGGCACCGTCATGATTTACAGTGCAAGTATGGTTTATGGACCGATCCGATTTGATGTCGCCAGTAACCATTTTTTAATCAAACAGTTGCAATGGTTTGGGATTGGTCTGTTTCTGATGATTATCGTTTCTTTAATCCCTTACCGGCATTGGCAGCGTCTGTCGAAGCTTGCAGTACTTCTTATGATTCTATTACTTGGAGGCTTGTTTTTCTTTGGGTCTGAAGTGAATAATGCTGTGTCCTGGTATAACCTGGGGTTTATGAACTTTCAGCCAGCTGAGTTTGTTAAAGTCGGGCTGATTATCTACCTTTCTTCTGTGTTTGCAAAAAAACAGCGATACATTACACATTTTTCAAAAGCCGTCGTTCCACCGCTCATTTTAACGAGTGTGATCCTCGGTCTGATTATTAGACAGCCGGATATTGGTTCAGCTGCTGTCATCGGATTAATTGCCAGTCTCATCATTATGAGTTCTGGTATTCGTGGCAAACATATTCTGTTTTTAGTTGGCGTGACGACCGCCATCCTCGTGGTAGGCGGTTCACAAATGGTAACAGATGAACGATTGGAGCGTTTCTCAGGAGCTTATCAGCCTTTTGAATCTCCAGATAGTGATGGTTATCATTTGATACAGTCCTACGTAGCTATTGGAACAGGAGGACTTTCAGGTGAGGGGATTGGCCAGGGTGTCCAGAAACTGGGGTACTTACCAGAGCCTCATACCGATTTCATTATGGCCGTTATTGCAGAGGAACTCGGATTTATTGGAGTCGCAATTACTGTGGGGCTTTTGGGACTGATTGTTTTAAGAGGACTTTACATTTCTTCAAAATGTCGTGATGCATTTGGTGCACTGCTCGCCATTGGCATTTCTTCGATGGTTGCTATACAGACAATGATCAACCTCGGTGCTATGAGCGGACTATTGCCCATTACAGGAGTCACACTACCATTTGTCAGCTACGGAGGATCATCCTTGATCATTCTCATGTTTGCGATCGGGATTTTGAATAATATTGCCAGAACTGTTAAAGCGAAGGAAGAAGAGGACGAAGAGTACGAAGTGCCAGAGCAGACAAGTACGAAACGATACAGGACTAATGGAGGAGTGAGATCGTGGCAGAACTAAGAAAAATTAATAAAGTATTAGTAGCGAACCGCGGAGAAATTGCTATCCGAGTTTTTCGGGCATGCACCGAGTTAAATATTCGTACGGTAGCGGTTTATT
Source organism: Halobacillus sp. (assembly GCF_049282395.1). Classification (NCBI taxonomy): domain Bacteria; kingdom Bacillati; phylum Bacillota; class Bacilli; order Caryophanales; family Bacillaceae; genus Halobacillus; species Halobacillus sp. Next base: position 6,539 of record NZ_JBAPTY010000215.1, read on the forward strand.
CTCAAGAAGACACTGGCTCCTATCACCGCTATAAAGCGGATGAGGCCTATCTGGTCGGTAAAGGAAAAAAACCGATTGATGCATACCTGGATATTGAAAATATTATCGAAGTTGCTAAAAGCGTCGGCGTCGATGCCATTCATCCAGGTTACGGTTTTCTTTCAGAAAATATTGCTTTCGCCCGTAGATGTGAG